>SEBM01000410.1 GCA_004296145.1 Flavobacterium sp. | reverse complement strand
ACGCATTATTGTATATAAAAAAAAGACAAGTTTTCAATAAATTTTTAAAAACTATTAACAAAAAAATCTTAATATCTCTCGAAATGGATTCAGTGTTGATAAAAGATGAGAGAAAAAAAGTAAACATTTGACCTAAAAAATAGTTCTTCAAATTAAAAAATTGAAGTCAAAATTATTCTTTATTCCGAAAATTTTTGCCTACATCATTTTCTTATATCTTTGCTTCATGCAATTTTCTCAAATTTTAGGTCAGGATTACATCAAAAGTCACTTGATAAAAAGTGCATCTTCCGGAAGAATTCCGCATGCACAATTATTTATTGGGCCAGAAGGAAGTGGCACATTATCAACCGCTATTGCTTATGCACAATACATTTTGTGCAGTAATACAGGTAACGAAAATTCGAACGGAAATGATTCCTGTAATCTAAAGTTCGAAAACATTTCGCATCCCGATCTGCATTTCATTTATCCGACAGTAACAACCGAAGATGTAAAAACAAAACCCAAAAGTTTAGATTTCATTCAGGACTGGCGCACTTTTATACAGGAAATGCCTTACGGAGGATTATTTGACTGGTACAAAGTTTTGGGTGTTCAGAACAAACAAGGTGAAATCAGGGTCGAAGATGCTCAGGAAGTTTTAAAATCGCTTGCGCTAAAATCTTACGAAGGCGGTTACAAAATTATGATTATCTGGATGGCCGATAAAATGAACATTGCGGCATCTAACAAATTATTAAAACTCTTAGAAGAACCATCAGATAAAACTATTTTTATTCTGATTTCTGAAAATGAAGAAGATATTATCCAAACCATACGTTCTCGTTGTCAGGTAATTCACTTTAATGCCTTACCGGAAAAAGTAATTGCACAGGCATTGGTTACTCAGGAAAATACAGATCAGAACCTGGCTTCAAAAATTGCACATCAGGCACAGGGAAATTTCAGCAAAGCACTTTCTTTATTAAAAGAAGATGATTCAGAATTTCCTTTTGAGCAATGGTTTGTCAATTGGGTCCGTGCCGCATTTAGGGCAAAAGGAAATGCCGCCGCCATTCAGGATTTAATTTCCTGGAGCGAAGAAATTGCATCGCTTGGACGCGAAAGCCAGAAAAAATTTATTCAGTATTGTATCGAAATGTTCAGACAGGCGCTTTTGCTAAATTATCAGGCACCGCAATTAGTTTATATAGAACCAAAAGTAGACAAGTTTAAACTCGAAAACTTTGCGCCTTTTGTAAACGGAAACAATATACATGACATTTTCAAAGAACTTTCTGACGCTATGTATCATATTGAAAGAAACGGAAATGCAAAAATAATTTTGACAGATTTATCTATAAAACTCACACGTTTAATTCATAAAAAATAATTTGTAATGACCAATGTTGCTTCAATTTTACTGTTACTTTTTTTAGCCTTAACTTTTTTACAATCAGGCTATGAGAAAATTTTTTACTGGAAAGATAATGTTAGCTGGCTAAAAGAACATTTTTCTAAAACAATCCTCAAAAACCAGGTGCCGCTTGCACTTCTTCATCTTTTAATTTTAGAATTAATTTCCGGAATTTTATGTGTTGTCGGAGCGATACAACTGGTAACAGACAGCGGTCGTGAATTTGGTTTTTACGGCGCAATTTTTTCTTGTATTTGTTTGTTAATGATGCTTTTCGGGCAAAGATTAGCCAAAGATTATGATGGTGCGAGAACCATTGTTATATATTTCATCCCAGCCGTAATGGCCGTTTATTGGTTGAATTAAATCAACGCAATTATTTTAAATTTTTATAATAAAAAAATGAATTCAAAACATCCTGCAGAGTCACTTACAATCTTAACAGATTTAGTTTTACCGAGCGAAACAAATCCTCTTAATAACCTTTTTGGTGGCGAATTATTGGCCAGAATGGATCGTGCAGCCAGTATCGCAGCGCGCAGACATTCGAGAAGAATCGTAGTTACGGCATCTGTAAATCACGTCGCTTTTAACAGAGCAATTTCTTTAGGAAGTGTTGTAACTGTAGAAGCAAAAGTATCACGATCATTCAAAAGTTCAATGGAAGTTTTCATAGACGTTTGGGTTGAAGACCGCGAGTCCGGAAGCAGAACAAAAGCCAACGAAGCAATTTATACATTCGTAGCCGTTGACGATACCGGAAGACCTGTAGAAGTGCCGCCAATTGTACCGGAAACAGAATTAGAAATTCAGCGTTTTGATGCTGCCTTGCGCCGTAAACAACTGAGTTTAGTGCTTGCCGGAAAACTAAAACCGTCTGATGCTACAGAATTAAAAGCATTGTTTTTATAGTAAAAATTGTGACAATTTGGAACAATCTGAAGTAATGAAACTTCAAAAAAAAGAGTAATTTTACAAAATTATAAGCCCATGGAAATCTAATCAGGAGGATATTTAATTCTGATTTGTTTTTGAAAAAGAGAAATTTATAAAATGAAAGAAAAAGAAAAAGAAAACATGAGTTCAGAAAAAGATGCCAAATTAAAAGCGCTACAACTTACGCTAGATAAACTTGATAAGACTTACGGAAAAGGAACCGTAATGAAAATGGGCGATAAAGCCATTGTAGAAGTAGAAACAATTTCTTCTGGTTCTCTTGGTGTAGATTTAGCTCTTGGTGTAAACGGTTATCCAAAAGGAAGAATTATTGAAATATATGGGCCTGAATCTTCTGGTAAAACGACACTTACATTACATGCAATTGCTGAAGCTCAAAAAGCGGGTGGAATTGCAGCTTTTATAGATGCTGAGCACGCATTTGACAGAAATTATGCTGAAAAATTAGGCGTAGATATCGAAAACCTGATCATTTCTCAACCGGACAACGGAGAGCAGGCATTAGAAATTGCTGAAAACTTAATTCGCTCAGGCGCAATTGATATTGTGGTAATTGACTCTGTTGCAGCCTTAACACCAAAAAGCGAAATTGAAGGTGAAATGGGAGATTCAAAAATGGGTCTTCACGCACGTTTAATGTCTCAGGCTTTGAGAAAACTTACCGGAACTATCAGTAAAACAAATTGTACTGTTTTCTTCATCAACCAGTTGAGAGAGAAAATTGGTGTAATGTTTGGAAATCCTGAAACTACAACGGGAGGTAACGCATTAAAATTCTACGCTTCTGTACGTTTAGATATTCGTCGTTCATCTCAAATTAAAGACGGTGAAAACGTAATCGGAAACAGAACGAAAGTAAAAATCGTTAAAAACAAAGTAGCTCCGCCATTTAAAACTGCAGAATTCGACATCATGTACGGAGAAGGCGTTTCTAAAACAGGTGAAATTTTGGACTTAGCTGTTGAATTTGAAATCGTTAAAAAAGCAGGATCATGGTTTAGTTACGGTGATACCAAATTAGGACAAGGTCGTGATGCGGTTAAATCACTTATAAAAGATAATCCGGAATTAGCAGACGAACTTGAAGCTAAGATTAAGGCTCACATTAAAGAGTTAGCTAACGCATAAACATTTAAAAGCCTGCAAATTGCAGGCTTTTTTTTGCTCTTTAGTAAAATCTCAAATCCACACTGAAAAATACTATCCGTTATGCTTATATTTAATCTGTTTAATTGAAAGTTTTGGAGTTGAATTAGAATTCTTAAATATTATATTTCGTCAATTATTTAAAAAATAACGCAACCTTTTATAAAAAAAACTATCTGATAAATATAAACTAAACATGTTTGAGTATTCGCCATAATACCCTTAATAACAATGTTTCAGATGAATTTGGTTGGTTAAAATGAATAAAGATCCGTTAGTTTTATACTGACGGGTTTTTATTATTTTAAAAAAAATCACTTTTTTGACGCAACCTTTTTCAGTTTTTGGCGTCTAATAATTATCTCGTTATTGCAAGGCTGTCTAAGTTTCAATTATCAACCGTAAATGTTTTTAATTATGAAAGAGAAAATTGCGTTGCTGTTTCATAAAAACCGCAAAATAACCAGAAAAAAAATTAAAAAAGTATTACGTTTTATTACAGAAAAAATA
>SEBM01000409.1 GCA_004296145.1 Flavobacterium sp. | reverse complement strand
CTATTAAAGAAGCAAAAAACTTTAAAATCTGATTCTTAAAAGTTCTTAATTCTCATTCATTTTAAGTCTAAAATTGCAAAAAACGTCTAATGTTTGTTTTCAGGAGCAGAAAACATGATTTTATCAAGACATTTTGTCCCGCTTTCCGCTATATCTTTTTCTTGTCTCGTTAGAAAAAAACGAGACAAGAAAAAGGATGCCGCTTCAATCGGGGCTAGACGAGAAATTTCATTTTTCATAATTTTTTAGAATTCCGTAGGAATGTTTCGTATTGTAGCAACGGATTTTAATCCGTTGAATGTATAATGGTTTATTATAAATAGTTCCATAGGAACGTTTCATATTAATACGTTTTATATGTTTCGATCCTACGGATCTTTTTTATGTTTTTAATTCATTTAACCGGGATTAAAATCCCGGCCTAAAAAATTGTTTGAGCCTATGGCTCTTTGTTATTTATAAAGACATTTTTCGTAACATTACAATAAAAAATGAAACCACTAACCACCCTAAAAACCACAATCGCAATTTTATTTCTAAACCAAATCGCATATTGTCAGGAAGTCAAAAAAGAAAATCCTGGAGCAATACAATATACAATTGAGAATTGCGTAAACCATTTCGATCTGCAAAAAGCCACAAAAACAAAAGCAGGTTACCAATATTGGTTTGACGATAAAAACTTCACCGAAGAAAACACACTCAAAATGAGTATCGTAGAACCCGGAAAATCGACACACGCGCCACACCATCATCCCGAAGAAGAATTCTTTTATATTCTGGAAGGTTCCGCTTCATTTTTCCTTGACGGGAAAACGGTTGTAGTTGGCCCGAATACGAGTTTGTATTGTCCGCCAAATGCAGAGCACGGAATTAGTAATGCCGGAAATACAGATTTGAAATATTTGGTTATTAAAAAGGATTTAAGGTAGTTTTGGAAGTTATCACAAATTTTATTGTTGGACAAAAAAACACGATAAATCTCTACTTAACTAAATTTATTTCGCTGTGACTAAATTTAGGTACTTACTTAAAATCATCCTATAAAATAGTAAACTAAATTGGCATCAATCTTATATAATTTTTTTTCTACTTCAAAATCACAACTTCTTCAGGAACAATAAATAATAAGACACAACCTGTTTTAGAATATACAGAATGCGTACTTCCTGGCGGCATATATAAATAATCGCCTTGTTTTAACTCATCTTTTCCAGAACGGACTTCGCCTTCGAGAACATAAATTTCTTCGCCTGCGGGATGAACGTGATTTGGGTACGAAGCTCCGGCTTCAAACTTGGATAAAAATGCCGTTGGTCTTTTGGCAATTGGGTCAAAACATAAAGCTTTTACAGAAATTCCGTCTGTGTTTACGCCTTCTTCTATAAGAGGTTTCCAATTAATTTCGCTTGTTCTTGTGATTTGCTTTTCCATTTTTATTGCTTTTAAATTGATTTAAATAATAACAATACAAAGATGGGAGAGCGGTAGATTTTAAAGAATAGAGAATTCTCGAAAAAGCATGTAATTTTTGTTTTAACACATAGAAACATAGATTTTGAAAGCTGTAAAAAGGCATAGCTATGTGTAAGAAACCTGTTTCTTTTTATTCTCTTATTCACAAAGAAATCTATGTTTCTATGTGTTAAAAGCTAAGCGTTTAATGAGAAAATAAAACATTCTCTTTATAAGCTTTAGGCGAAATATTAGTATGCTTTTTAAAGAAATTCGAAAAGTAAAAAGGATCGTTAAAACCTAAAGCATATGCTACTTCTTTCACCGAAAGTTTCTCGTAATTAAAAAGACGTTTTGCTTCAGAAATAATTAAACCGAAGATTACGTTTTGAGCTGTTTTATTGCAGTGCAATTTTGAAAGTTCGTTGAGTTTAGATTCTGTTGTGCCAATTAAATCGGCGATTTCGGCAACAGAAAGATTCTTGTCGAAGTTTCTTAAAACAGTTTCCAGAAAATGCAGAAACAAAGCATCTGGTTTATAGATTTCGTCTCCGCGGTTTATTTTGGCTCGGTTGACAGCTACCAGAATCAATTCGATTCGGCTGTGAACAGAAATGAGGTATTGATACGGCTGTTCGATTAATTCCTTTGTAATTGCTTCTAATTGATCGATAATGATTTGGCTGTTGTCAACCAAAATAATCTCATTCATTGCAAAATGGCAGAACAAACCGTTATGAAAAATCAGTTCCATATCAGTATCGTCTTTACAGAAAAAATTATAAGTGAATTCTAAAACATAACCTTCTGCAAATTTGTTGTTTGTAAAATAGTGAATTTGTCCAGAAGTAATGGTTAAAACCGCATTCGGAATGAGAATATATTCGCTTTCATCTACAGAAACCGTGATTTCGCCAGCGGTACAGAAAATTAAAACGTATTTTAAAACACGTCTCGGATTTTGAAGTTCTTCTGCTTCATCAAAAGTTTTTATAGTTATCATTTCCTGCATATTATCAAATATAAGGAATTATTTTTTTTCGCCGCTAAGACGGCTAAGGCGCAAAGTTTTATTTTATTTAATTTTCATGGTATAAAATAGTAAACTAAATTGACATCAATCTTATATAATTTTTATTTAATTTTTAATAAAAAACTGTAATTCAATTAATTAACTTTTATTAAAGAAAGGTTTAACATCGTCTGTTTTCGCTGGCTGTCTGAAATACCTAATTTTATTTAAATCAAAATTAATAACGTTTTAAATTTTAAAATTATGAAAAAGAATATAGCCATATTAGCGACAAACGGTTTCGAAGAATCAGAATTAGCATCTCCTAAAGCCTATCTCGAAGAGCAAGGTTGGAATGCCGATATCGTCAGTTTAAAATCTGGAACTATCAAATCCTGGAAAGACGGGAATTGGGGCAAGGAATATAATGTTGATGTCGTATTAGATCAGGCAAATGAAGCAGATTACGATGCTTTGGTGCTGCCGGGAGGAGTTATAAATCCTGATTTATTAAGAAGAGAAGAAGCTGCAGTAAATTTTGTACGTTCCTTTTTTAAAAGTAAAAAACCAGTAGCGGCTATTTGTCACGGACCTCAAATTCTGGTAGATGCAGAGGTTTTAGAAGGTCGAAAAGTAACTTCGTTCTTCTCGGTTAAAAACGATTTGAAAAATGCCGGAGCACAATGGGAAGATTCAGAAGTAGTTGTAGACAACGGATTAGTAACCAGCCGAAACCCTAATGATTTGCCTGCCTTTAATAAAAAAATGGTAGAGGAAATTAAAGAAGGTAAACACGAGCGTCAGACGGCGTAAAAAGATATTTTATTTATCAAATTGCAAAAAATGCAAGATCAATTTTGGTCTTGCATTTTTTTTGTAAGGACCAGTTTAATTATTCATCATTAAATAATTATCGGTGTTTTTTATTATCCAATTCACATGTTTCAGAATTGAAATTACTTTGCGGGTATCAGTTTTTTAATTTGTTTTTTGATGATGTAATACAGTCCAACAAAAATCAGAAATAGTATTATTTTAAATAGCAACGCCAAAAAGAAATTGGATGGATAAATACCTATATCATTATACATTGTAAAACTACTAGGTAAATAATCACGATGAAATGAAATCATTACTATCACGAATTTCTCAATTGAAATAATCAGCAAAAAGCTAAATAAAATTCTTAAAAAGACATTTTTGTAGATTTTTCTAAATCGCAGAAGTTGTGTTATCGTAAACCATAAAATTGGCTGTAGCCAAAATCCAATTGCATATTTTCCAAACATTCTTTGTAGCATATAGCTTTTTTCTTCAGGATTGCTTTCGGCATAAAAAACAATTGTGCCAATAATCCAGACAAGAAAGTACACGATTCCAACAAAGGAAATAAATTGAACAGCTTCTTTATCTATTTTATATAATTGTGGTTTTTTCACAAAAATAGATAGCAATAAATAGAGTAGTGTATACAAGCCAAAAGCTGTAAAAAAGTCTATTGTTATGATTTTAAGAAGTAATAGGATGTTTTCTTTCATGTATTATT
>SEBM01000408.1 GCA_004296145.1 Flavobacterium sp. | reverse complement strand
TTTTAAAACCACGATTTAGTTTATAAATGTGACACTAATTTATAAAATTAATTTCAAGAAAGCCCTTTTAATACTATTTATTTTCGATTTTTATTCCGTTTTTTGCATTCTTAAAATAAATGTTTTTATGAAAAAAATTGTCGTTTTTGCCTCAGGATCAGGAACTAATGCTGAAAATATTATTAAACATTTTGAAAAAACCAATGTGGCACGTGTCGTTTCGGTTTTTACAAATAATGCTTCAGCAAAAGTGATCGACAGAGCAAAAAATTATCAAATTCCTGTCGAAATTTTTGCAAAAAACGATCTTTTGGAACGAAACGTACTACAAAAAATACAAAAAATCGACCCGGATATGATTGTTCTTGCAGGTTTTTTACTCAAATTCCCAGATAACATAATTGAACAGTATCCAAACAAAATAATCAATATTCATCCTGCCCTTTTACCTAACTATGGAGGAAAAGGAATGTATGGAATGCACATTCACAGGGCGATAGTAAATAATAAGGAAAAAGAAACCGGAATATCTATTCATTATGTAAATGAACATTATGATGAAGGCGGTATCATTTTCCAGAAGAATGTAGCCCTTAAAGATGATGACACACCAGAGACTGTGGCAGAAAAGATTCATGAGTTGGAGCAAAAGTATTTTCCTGAGATTATTGAGAAGTTATTAGAAGGAAAACTTTAAAATTTCCAAACTCAATTGCAATATCAAAAATCAATTTTTTTTAGATAAAGCTTGACTAATCTAAAATCTATCCCGAGGCTTCGGGACTAAAATCTAAAATATCAAATGCACGAGGTACATATATATACAGACGGCGCAGCAAAAGGAAATCCGGGAAATGGTGGTTATGGCGTAGTTATGGAACTCGTTGGAACGCCTCATAAAAAAGAATTTTATGAAGGTTTTCGTCTGACTACGAATAACAGGATGGAACTTTTGGCAGTAATTGTCGGCTTAGAAAAGCTCAAAAAACCAAATATGAAAGTTTTAATTATTTCAGATTCTAAATATGTAGTAGATTCTGTCGAAAAAAAATGGGTTTTTGGCTGGGAAAAAAAAGGATATAAAGACAAAAAAAATCCTGATTTATGGAAACGTTTTCTAATTATTTACAGAAAACATCAGGTCAACTTCAAATGGATAAAAGGGCATAATAATCACCCGCAAAATGAGCGTTGTGATGAACTGGCCGTTATGGCTTCTATGCAGCCCAAACTTTCGGTTGATGTTTATTACGAAACCGTAGCTTCTAAAGAATAAAAAGTAACGCATCCAAAAACAATGTTTGAGGATGCATTATTCAACCTACTAACTTAAATACTCTCTTTATTCTTTATCTAAATCTTTAGCGGTGCGAAATCCGGTTAACAAACCAATTCCGGCCATTATAAAGATAATAGATGGGTAAACTGCATCATCTTCTAAAGATGTGTATGTTGTTATTAATAACGCCAGAAAAATTCCAACGCCACAACCTATTAATAAAAAGGCCAGATTGACAACGACAATTTTCCAGATTGCAACTCCTTTTTCCTTGCCCTGAAAAAAGATACTTGCATCAATACCTTTTTCTATAAGCGCCAAACGCTCTCTGTTTCTTGTTGAATAAATAAGGTAAACGATCCCGAAGATCATTAGAAAAAAACTAAGTGGTACTAAAATTCCTGCTAACATAATATTTTGTTTTAATTGATTGATACTTCATATGACGAGGTGTTTTTTGTTTAGGTTACAGAAAAGTGAAAAAAAAATAATTTCAGGTTTCTCCCGAAGCTTCGGGATCAGGTTTCAGGTTTATTCCTAGACGATAAAACTTTGCGTGCTTTGCGTAAATCTTTGCGAACTTTGCGGTTAATTACCCTCAGCATAACCTGAAACTTCAAACCTGAAACTTGAAACTATTTTTTTTTTAATTTAGTTGTAACCTTACAAAACAAATTGTCGTCTTATATAATATGAGTACTTTAGAAGATCAACATTATATCGATTTAATTATAAAAGGTGACAGCAATTCTTTTGCTGTCCTGGTAAATCGTTATAAGGATATGATTTTTACTTTGGCTCTCAAAATGGTTAAGAACAGAGAAGAAGCTGAGGAAGTTTCCCAGGATACTTTTATAAAGATTTACAATTCATTAAATAAATTTAAAGGAGATTCTAAATTTTCGACATGGATTTATAAAATTGCTTATAATACTTGTCTTGATCGTTTGAAGAAAAACAAAAAAGAAGATTTAAATATTTCAATAGATGAGTTTTCGGCGCATTTAATCAAAACAATGGATAATGCTTTGAGCGCTTTAGAAGACAAAGAACGAAAACAGACCATTCAAAATTGCTTAAATTTATTACCTGGTGATGAAAGTTTCTTACTCACTTTATTTTATTTTGAAGATCAGAGTCTGGAAGAAATTGGAAAAGTAATGAATATTTCGGCCAATAATGCCAAAGTAAAATTATTTAGAAGCCGACAGAAACTGGCCGTGATTTTGAGAAAGCAGTTAGAACCAGAAACAATACAATGTTATGAAAGAGAGCGATAAAAACATAGAAAATCTTATAGAAAAAATGATGTCTGAAGAAACGCTTCAGTCTCCATCAATTGATTTTACTTCAAAAATAATGGCTCAGGTTTCTATTATTGAAGAAAAAAAACTCAAAGTTTACAAGCCTTTGATTTCAAAACAAACCTGGTTTATTATAATTGGATTATTAATTGCATTTGCCATTTATGCATTTGCATCAGGCAATGATTATGACCTAAAAATAAGTAACCTATATATAAATGAGTATTCTAATATATTTTCAGGGTTTCATGTTTCTGAATATACTTTATATGCTATTTTAATTATTCCGGTTATGATGTTAATTCAGATTCCTTTGCTGAAAAATTATTATGATAAGAAGTATCAGTTGTAATACTATTTCAGAAGAAATGAAAAATAGTAAAGTCAAAAATAATTTATCTCTAAAAAATTTTAAACTACGAACATTTTCCGTCTTAATGTTGTTGTTTTTTGTTTCTGGTTATGCGTCAACAATTCCATCAGACTTTACTGTTAAAGAAGTAAATTTTGTTAGTGAAGGAGTTTCACTTGCTGCAACTATTTTTACACCTAATAATATACAGGCAGCCGTTGTGATTGTTCACGGATCCGGACAGGAAAAAAGAATGATAGATTTTGCTACAATCCTGGCCAATAATGGAATTGCAGTTTTAACATATGATAAACGTGGAGTCGGAGAATCAGCGGGTCTATATGCCGGGCCTGAAGTAGGAACTAATAATGTTGATTTCGCAAACCTAAATCTTTTGTCTTTAGATGCTAGTGCTGCCGTAAATACTTTATCTGCATCTTTATTAAATGATCAAATCCCAATTGGTTTAATAGGTGGTAGTCAAGCTGGATGGATAATTCCATTAGCTGCACAAAAAAATACGAAAGTCAAATTTATGACTATATTTAGTGGAGCGCTTATCACTGTTAAAGAACAATTGAGATTCCAATTTTATACAAATGGAGATAAAAATTTTTGGAATACACACACAGATGAAGATACAAGAAAACATATATTTAATGATCCGGACAGGTACGAGTTTGTTGATACAAATCCCAATGATATTCTTGCTCAATTATCAATTCCGGGAATCTGGATTTTTGGAGGTAAAGACATTCAGGTTCCTGTGAAGTTATCAATGGAAAATCTTGATATATTAAAATCCAAAGGAAAACATTATGAATATAAATTGTTTCCTGACTTGGGACATAATACTGCGTTTTCCAACTCTGAAGAACCTATGAAGGATGCAATTAATTGGATAAAAAATATAGCAAAATAAAAGAATCATGAAGCTTTTTTTATTGTTCCTTTTATGATGCTGATTCAGATTGGAGTTTTGAAAAATTATTTTGATAAGAAGTATTAGTTATAGATTTTATTTAAAGAAGTCTTCTCTTTTTTGAATGTAATATTTTGCATTTATATCATCTCCTATAAGA
>SEBM01000407.1 GCA_004296145.1 Flavobacterium sp. | reverse complement strand
GTAGTAAAATAGCCTCTAAAAGCTGATTTGTAAAGAGTTAGTAGTTCGACAAAAATTATCTAGTTAAAAAAGGCTGGCAAAAATTCATTTTTATTTTTTTAACCCTATATTTGTCCAAATTGAAATTGGCATCAGATTAAATGGACAAAAACTACAAAAAAGAAGGAAAGTACAGCTATTATGAAGCTGGAGAAGGAACTCCTATCGTTATTTTACATGGCTTAATGGGAGGGCTAAGTAACTTTGATGGTGTAGCAGAATATTTTCCAACCAAAGGATACAAAGTTGTTATCCCTGATTTGCCAATATATACCCAAAGTATTTTAAAAACTAACGTAAAAAGCTTTGCAAAATATGTAAAAGACTTTATCACCTTTAAAGGTTTTGATAAAGTTATTTTGCTAGGTAATTCTTTAGGAGGACATATTGCACTTTATCATACAAAATTATATCCTGAAAAAGTTGCCGGACTAGTAATTACCGGAAGTTCTGGACTTTATGAAAGCGCAATGGGTGACAGCTACCCAAAAAGAGGTGATTATGAATACATCAAAAAGAAAGCAGAAGATGTATTTTATGACCCAAAAATTGCCACTCCTGAATTAATCGATGAAGTATACGCGACCGTAAATGACCGTATAAAATTAATCAAAACACTTACAATTGCTAAAAGTGCAATTCGTCATAATATGGCAAAAGATTTACCAAAAATGACTACAGAAACCTGTATTATCTGGGGTAAAAATGATGCCGTTACACCGCCAAATGTTGCTGAAGAATTTGAAAAACTATTACCTAATTCAACTTTGTATTGGATAGACAAATGTGGTCACGCTGCTATGATGGAACATCCTCAGGAATTCAACACAATTCTTGAAGAATGGCTCGTTAAAAAGAATTTATAGCATCTAACTTTCGATTTTAAAGAGGTTTTAAAACCAAAAAACATGAAAATTAATACCGCCGAATTTATTATCAGTAATTCTGATGTCTCAAAATGTCCGAAGGATTTTTTACCGGAATATGCTTTTATCGGCAGATCTAATGTTGGTAAATCATCTTTGATAAACATGATTACCAATCATAAAAACTTAGCAAAAACATCCGGTAGACCAGGAAAAACGCAATTGATTAATCACTTTATGATTAACAATAATTGGTTTTTGGTCGATTTACCAGGTTATGGATATGCTAAAGTTTCTAAAAAAACAAAATCAGTATTTCAGCAATTTATTACCGATTATTTTGAAACAAGAGAACAATTAGTTTGTGCTTTTGTTTTGATTGATATTCGTCATGAAGCCCAAAAAATTGATATTGAGTTTATGTCGTATATGGGAGAAAGTGAAATTCCGTTTTGTATCATTTTTACCAAAGCAGACAAAATCAGTAAGGTAAAAGTTGATTCTCACATTGCTGCCTACAAAAAACAAATGTTTGCCAACAACTGGGCAGAAATGCCGCAATATTTTGTAACATCATCTACAGAATCTATCGGCAAGGAAGAATTGCTTTCTTACATTGATGAAGTAAATCAGGAAGTTTTTAAAAATAATTCTCAGTTTTAGAATGTAAATTCCAATAAAAAATCCCAAATTCCAATTTATACTTGGAGTTTGGGATTTTTTTTATTCAAATTTGTCATTTCGACCGAAGGGAGAAATCACACTCGTATACACAAAGATTATTGATATTATTGTGGAATTCCTTGTGTGATTTCTCCCTTCGGTCGAAATGACAAGTTTGTGTCAAAATAAAAATCTTACTTTGTCAATTCCAGTTTCTCTGCAAAATAGTCACAGAAATCTTTCATGGTATCAGCCATTTTTTCGTCGTCTGTGGCACGTTTATAAGTGTCTGACATTGCAACTAATGTCTGGTGAAAGAAAATTTTCATTTCATCAACAGGCATATCTTTTGTCCAAAGATCAATTCGCATTGTTTCTTTGGCTTTGCTGTCCCAAATAGACAACATAATTGCTTTGGCTTCTTCAGCCTGAACTCCACCGTCCTGCGCGCTCCATGTTAGTTTTTCAGGAACACGGTTTTCGTCTAATTCTATATTGAATTTAATTTCTGAGTTTATTGTATCTGACATTATTTCTTAGGTTTATATTTTGATTTTTCGAAAATTTCTTTCGCATTTGTTTTTAATAATTCCGGCAATGTAACTTTATTATTTTTCATGTAAGACCGAACCATTTGCCATCCAATCCACGCTCCGACTCTTCCGGGTGAGTCATTGTCGATTTCAAGAAAGAATTTTGAGAATGGCGCAGGTGCAATAAAACGTGTATTTAATTTAGGATCATCGCTATACAATACTTCATTTTCTATAAAATATCGCCACATATAGCTTTCGTTTTCTTCACACCATTTTATTTGTTCCGGCGTATAACCCATTTTTTCAGCATCTGTAAATTCAGGTAAAAGCAAATCTTTGGCGTACAATTGTTTTCCTTCAAAAATCATCTGAGAGAGTAAACTTCTGTCCGGAGAAGGCGGAATTTTTCTGAAAGCAAAACTCGATACTACATCCGGCATCATTTGTCTTTGTTCAAAATTCTGTTTTAAATAATTTGGAAACTGATAAAACTTGTGTTCTTTTCCTAAATATAATTCTAATGAAACAATAACCAAACTGTCAGCATAAATCGCTTTGGCAGTATAATCCATTTCAGAAATTACCGTAATTACTTTTGGCGTTTTTACTTCAGGAAAATAATACTTGACGTGTTTAAATAAGTTATTGAATTCTTCTCTTTCTGGCTCAAAATTGGAATATTTCTTTTGAACCTCTGAATAAACTTCTCTCCACAACGGATCCTGCATTTTTTTTAACCAAACGCTATCATCATTACCTTCAGGAAAAAAGAACGGATATTGTCTTTTTACTTTAGCTAAATCTTCGGGTTTAGTTTCGAAAAATATTTTATCAAAACGCTCGACTTTAATATCAACAGGGATTTCTTCTACTTCTTTTTCTACTTTACTTTTTTGATCACAAGACAAAAAAAACAGACACAGAAGGATTACAAAGCGATATATTTTCATTTTATTTTAATTAGATTTGTGTTGCTGGAATTTAAGCATCATTGATACTTAAAAATAATTCTGCAAATATACATTCCTGTATCTTAAAACCAGACCTATTATGACTAAAAAAAGCACTATTCAGACAGAAAAAGTAAACGCCCACATTGTTGAGTGGTTAAAAAATTATGCTAACAATGCAAAAGTAAACGGATTTGTAATCGGAATTTCGGGCGGAGTTGATTCTGCTGTTACTTCTACTTTATGTGCTCAGACAGGATTAAAGGTTTTATGTGTTGAAATGCCTATTCATCAGGCACCAAATCAGGTTTTGAGAGGAAGAGAACATATAGAACAACTTAAGAAACGTTTTCCTAATGTTTCGAATGTAGAAACAGATTTAACGGCAACTTTTGAAGCTTTTAAAAGTGCTGTACCTGCGACAGAAGACACAGCAAAGGTAAATTTATCACTTGCAAATACGCGTGCACGCATCAGAATGACTTCTTTATATTATTTAGCAGGAATTCATGGTTTGCTTGTCGCCGGAACCGGAAACAAAGTGGAAGATTTTGGTGTCGGTTTTTATACAAAATATGGTGACGGTGGAGTCGATTTAAGTCCAATTGCAGACTTAATGAAATCAGATGTTTATGCTTTAGGTGAATTTTTAACAATTCCGGAGTCAATTTTGACTGCAGCACCCACAGACGGACTTTTTGGTGATAATCGTACCGATGAGGATCAATTGGGAGCAAGTTATGATGAACTTGAATGGGCGATGCTTGCAGCGGAGTCAGGAAAGACGCCAGTTGACTTCAATGGGAGAGAAAAATCTGTCTTTGAAATTTATAAACGACTATAAGTTGGCGTTGAGCAGTAACTTTTATAGGTTGCTGGATTATATGCAGACCATTTATTCACTAGTGGAAAATATGAGCTTGCAGCAGATATATACACTGAGACTTCCAGAAGTTTTGAGGAAATATGTCTTAAGT
>SEBM01000406.1 GCA_004296145.1 Flavobacterium sp. | reverse complement strand
GTTAATTTGGCAGTTTTAGTTTAAAGGGAACATGTAAGTGTGTCTTCTAAAGAGAACCCTCATAATGTAAAAATAAAAAAACTCTCTGACTAATCAGAGAGTTTAAAATATTTTAATAAAATTTTTATATTTTTTGCGTCTTGTACTTTTTAGCAAAGTAAACAATCATCAATAATGCTGCGATTGCTAAGATATAAACGTACATATCTACTGGTACAGATTGACTTCCTGTTCCTGTAGTACCTTGTCCACCAGGAGGAACCGGTTGAGAGGGTAGTTGCGCGTTTACAAAAATGATTGCAAAAACGAATATGATATTTACAAATTTAATAATATTCTTCATCTGAGTGTTATTTTAAGATTTTAGCATTTACAGTTTCTCCATTATCAGCAACAATCTTCACTACATAAGAGCTTTTTATTGAACTATCTAATTTAATAACAAAATCTGAGGAAGTTTTCACACCTTTTTCTGAAATTATTAATTTTCCACTCATATCATAAACCTGTATGTCGGCTTTTCTCCAATTCGGATCAAATCTTACGATATAATCTGTAATTTCAGGATTATAAACAACCATTGTTCTGGATGGTTTCACGTTGTTTTGCGTAGCTAAAGTTGCACTGTTTGGTGCCCCATAATATAAATCATATTCAGCACCTGAAATAGGGACTACAGCATCTTGCGAAATTTGCTGAGCTGTACCGTTTGGCGCTTTATAATAAAAACCTATCCCAGCTGACAGCAAATGAGTTCCGGTAGGAACTAATTCTGCATTTTCTCTAATTTCAAACTTATAAGAAACAGCTACGTTATTTACTCCATAGTCGTAATTTGCTAATTTCACATTTTTACCTAAGAAATCAACTTCATTAGCTTCATTAATATACAACCAATAAGATGATGTGTAGTTTAAATCGTATCCACCATTTAATGCTTCTTCAAATGTTCCTATAAGGTTACCACCAGAATTTCCGGCCTGTACACTTGTAGTAGCATTATTTTGATGACCTGTGATTGAAGTTGGAGAAACCACATAATATGTTCTTCCTACTTCTTTGCCAGCTGCATCCAATGCAATTACTCCTAATTGCTTGATTGTGTTTGTTGTATTTTTAGCGGCTGTTACTGAATAATCCGTACTTGCTGCTCTTACTGTATTGCTAAATCTTCTTAATGTATTAAAGTTCAATGTTTGGCTAGCAGAATTATTTCTTAACTTTATAACAAATGACTGCATTGGCTTAATTATCAAACCAGCATCACCAACTGGAACACCTATTGTTCCTGCAGCATTACTAAATGTTTGAATCAATGCTCCAGTAGAATACGTAGATCCGTTACTCAGCGTTATAACAGTACCAGGATCATATCTAACACCCCAAATATTTGTTATATTATTACCATCTCCATTAGCAGATTCTGTATATCCTATTCTAGATAAATCTAAATTCGTAAGAAACGGGTTTCCATACTGATACATATTTTTACCATAATCTGTAGCCCAAGCAGCACCTACAGTTGCCTGCAAATTATCCTGAAGATACGTGTAGTATTTTTCTAGATATTGATTAAGATTATTTCCACCACTACCAAAATTAATTCCGTTACCTGCGTTGAACAATGTTACAGAATTTGTTTCTGCTGTTGAGGACGTATAAGGTACACCACTTATGGTATATACTTTTCCATTATCTGATGGAAGCCCAATTCGAGCCATAGCAATCGGTGGGGTTGCAGTATTTAAATTACCATTTTTAGAACCCAACATATAATATTGAGTAGGAACAGACGTAGCGGTCGACAAATTGGTGTAGTGATGAGACACTACCAATGAATTATCATATCTAAGAATTTCATTTTGGGTAAATCTCGTTGTTCCAAAAGCTTTAGCAAACTCTGTAGATAAAGTGCTTAAAACCTTACCTGAGAATGGCATGGCTATCTGCTGAAAATAACTACCAGTAAGAGCACCGTGTCTTGGAGCTCTGAATTCTTTACTTACAATTGCAGAAATTTTAGATTGAGTTAATCCGTTGATATATAATTGTCCGTAAGTGGAAGTTGCAGGATTATCAGGATCATTCAATCTCACAACAATATTACTACCGTCTAATTTTGAAGTTCCACCTGTGGTAATTGTTCGTACAACATCGTTATTTGCTTCCACTCCTTCGATCATCATATTGCCATACAGATCAATCATTCCATCGCCTCGCGTCTGGAGACCACCTCCATTATACACCAAAGTACCGGAGCTAACATACATTTTGGCGGTATTATCTACGTGAAGCAGAACATTCTGGGCTTGTATAGAAACAGTTAGGGATAAAAGTCCTATAATTAATAATTTTTTTTTCATTGTATAATAAATTTTTTGTGTTAATACAATTTTCACCTGCAAAGATATAATTTTTTTTCAAAAAAAAATTATAAAATTATTTCGCCATCAAAACGTTGTCATCTTTTAATATGATTTCCTCGTCTTCACCGATCGAGAACATATAGTCTTCCAATACTTTTTCAGTAGTCCCTCTAAGACCTCTCGCACCTAATCCTTTTTCCATTGTTTCATCTACAATTTTTTCAATAGCACTGTCTGTGAAGACCAGTTTTGTACCGTCCATCTTGAAAAGTTCTACAAATTGATTAGCAATTGAGTTCTTTGGTTCAGTCATGATTCTTATCATCGTTTCCTTTGTAAGTTTCTCCAAATAAGTAATGATAGGAAATCTTCCTAATAGTTCCGGAATCAATCCAAAAGAACGAAGATCAATTGCATTAAGATTTGTTAATATATAGTCATCCTCTTCCACTTTATTGATTTTTTCTGAACTAAAACCAATTGCCTGCTTATTCATTCTTCTTTCAATGATTTCTTTAATACCATCAAAAGCTCCACCTGCAATAAAAAGAATATTTTGGGTATTCACCTGAATATATTTCTGATCCGGGTGTTTTCTTCCTCCCTGTGGCGGAACATTT
Organism: Flavobacterium sp.; assembly: GCA_004296145.1. Taxonomy (GTDB): domain Bacteria; phylum Bacteroidota; class Bacteroidia; order Flavobacteriales; family Flavobacteriaceae; genus Flavobacterium. The sequence goes on along the minus strand of SEBM01000406.1, from coordinate 1,050 downwards.
ACAATACTTCCTTCCAAAAGCTTCAACAAACCCTGCTGCACTCCTTCTCCGGAAACATCTCTTGTAATACTCGGATTATCAGATTTTCTTGCAATTTTATCAATTTCATCAATAAAGACGATTCCTTTTTCTGCTTTTTCTACATCGTAATCTGCTACCATTAAAAGTCGTGACAAGATACTTTCCACATCTTCACCCACATATCCTGCTTCCGTCAAAATAGTTGCATCAACGATACAGAAAGGTACATTCAGTTCTTTAGCAATGGTTTTTGCCAATAATGTTTTTCCTGTACCCGTCTCACCAATCATGATGATGTTTGACTTTTCAAGTTCTACTTCACGGTTTTCGTCTTTTGCATGAAGAAGTCTTTTATAATGATTATAAACAGCAATAGAAAGTTGTTTTTTAGCCTGATCCTGCCCTATAACATACTGATCAAGAAACTCTTTTATCTGTTTTGGTTTTTTCAGTTCATCTATACTCTCCGCAGGAGAATATCCTTCGGGAGACACACTGTCTTTTACGATAGAATGAGCCTGCTCTATACAGTTTTCGCATATAAATCCGTTTTGCCCGGAGATCAGCATTTGCACTTCATTTCTTTTCTTACCACAGAAAGAACATTGGTTTGCATTCATTTTAGTCTAATTATAATTAAAGAAAATCGTAAAAAATTTCTTTTTTACGACCCCCTTGTATTGTTAAGAATTAATTATTGAATTTTGAATATCTGTATACTCTTCTACAGATAATTTCAGCCGTTCGTTTTTAAAGTTCATATCCTCAACCTTATTCAGTGGAATAAGATGAATATGTGCGTGTGGCACTTCAAGTCCTACCACTGCTACTCCAACTCTTACACAAGGAATGGCATTTTTAACTTTTTTTGCCACATCCTGAGCAAAACCCCAAAGATTTTTGTACTCTTCACTATCGAGATCAAAAATCAAATCGACTTCCTTTTTCGGAACCACCAAAGTATGTCCTTTTACCAAGGGCATTGCATCTAAAAAAGCAACAAAATCATCATTCTCTGCAATTTTATAC
>SEBM01000405.1 GCA_004296145.1 Flavobacterium sp. | reverse complement strand
GCTAAAATTTTAGATACAAACTCATTTACTTTTTCGTCTTTCTTATCAACGTTTTTAGTCAGGTTTCCGATTCCTTCACCTTGCCAGATCATTTCTTTCTTTTTGGCATCGATTAAATCAATATACAAAGTTCCTTCAGTAGAAGTAGAAACAGAAGTCTGGTTTCCGTACATCATGTAAGGATTCCAACCCCAGCCCCAGCCGTAACCCCAGCCAGCGCTAAATTGGTTCACGTTTACCTGTTCTCTTGATTTGGTAAAAATGTTTACTAATAAATCCGGGTTTTCACTTTTTGTAAAACCTTTAGCCTGCATTTGCTCATCAATAGCACGCAGTATACGTCTTTTGTCTAAGTCAGAAATTTCAACCTTATCAATTCCGGGCTTAAAAAAAGCATAAGTCTTATAAGGCGCAAAATCTACATTTTTATCGTAATCTGAATATACACTAACCGTACTGCATGAGGCAAGTATCAAAAGCAAAAAGACAGGAATTAATTTGAATGTTTTCATATTTTTAAGGATTAAATGTTCTCGTTTTAAATCAGGAAACTTTAATTTACAGCAGATTTTCGTCAACCATATTTGGTAAAGTTACCTTTAATAAAGGCTGAACTTCCATTGCGCGTTTTATGGCAAAAACGGCACCTTCATTTCGAGCCCAGCTTCGTCTTGAAATTCCGTTGTTAACATCCCAAAAAAGCATTGATGCTAAACGGTTTGAAGCCTCTTTAGAACCATCAAGAACCATACCAAATCCGCCGTTTATAACCTCTCCCCAGCCAACTCCTCCGCCGTTATGAATTGATACCCAGGTTGCTCCTCTAAAACTGTCTCCAATCACATTCTGAATCGCCATATCGGCAGTAAAACGAGATCCGTCATAAATGTTTGAAGTCTCTCTGTACGGAGAATCTGTGCCCGAAACGTCATGATGATCACGTCCTAAAACGACAGTACCAATTTCGCCTTTTGCAATCGCCTGATTAAAAGCTTCTGCAATTTTAACGCGACCTTCGGCATCGGCATATAAAATACGTGCCTGAGAACCTACAACCAACTTGTTTTCCTGCGCACCTTTAATCCATTTAATGTTATCCTGCATTTGTTGCTGAATTTCATCTGGAGCCGTTTTAGCCATTTCTTCCAAAACCTGACTTGCAATAGCATCTGTTTTTAATAAATCTTCCGGTTTTCCCGAAGTACAAACCCAACGGAAAGGCCCAAATCCATAATCAAAACACATTGGTCCCATGATATCCTGAACATAACTAGGATATTTAAAATCGATATTATTCTCAGCCATTACATCAGCTCCGGCGCGCGAAGCTTCCAATAAAAAGGCATTTCCATAATCGAAGAAATAAGTTCCTTTTGCGGTGTGTTTATTAATTGCATCAGCATGGCGGCGTAAAGTTTCCTGAACTTTTTCTTTGAATAATTCCGGATTATTAGCCATCATTTCGTTAGCCTCTTCAAAAGAAATTCCAACTGGATAATAACCGCCCGCCCAAGGATTATGAAGCGAAGTCTGATCTGAACCTAAATCAATTTTGATATTTTCTTTGTCAAAACATTCCCAAACGTCAACTACATTTCCTAAATAAGCGATCGAAACCGTTTCTTTTTTGGCTTTCGCCGAATTGACTCTCGCAACCAATTCTTCGGTCGAAGTTACAATTTCATTAATCCAGCCTTGCTCGTGGCGGATTTTTGTGATTTTCGGATTTACTTCGGCGCAGACCGTAATGCATCCTGCAATATTTCCAGCTTTTGGCTGTGCGCCAGACATACCACCCAAACCAGAAGTGACAAATAAATTACCTTCCGGATTTTGTTTTATTTTTCTAAAACCGTTTAAAACCGTAATCGTTGTTCCGTGTACAATTCCTTGTGGTCCAATATACATATAACTTCCCGCTGTCATTTGCCCGTATTGTGAAACGCCCAAAGCATTCATTTTTTCCCAGTCGTCGGGTTTAGAATAATTCGGGATCACCATTCCGTTGGTAACCACAACTCTTGGCGCTTCTTTATGAGAAGGAAACAATCCCATCGGATGTCCTGAATACATTGTTAAAGTCTGCTCGTCTGTCATTTCAGACAAATACTGCATCGTCAATAAATATTGCGCCCAGTTCTGAAAAACGGCTCCGTTTCCTCCGTATGTAATCAATTCATGCGGATGTTGTGCGACAGCATAATCCAGATTGTTCTGAATCATGTGCATGATTGCTTTCGCCTGCAAAGATTTTCCCGGATATTCGTGAATTGGTCTGGCGTACATTCTGTAATCAGGACGAAGACGATACATATAAATGCGTCCGTATTTTTCTAATTCTTCTTTAAATTCCGGAATCAGTTCAGCATGATGCTTTGATTCAAAATAACGTAAAGCATTTTTCAGAGCCAGTTTTTTTTCATCTGCAGAAAGAATTTCTTTTCTTTTCGGCGCATGATTTATAGCCGGATCGTATTCTTTTTTTGCAGGTAGTATCGAAGGAATTCCTTGTTGTATTTCTTGTTGGAAAGTCATTTTTTTAATTTTAGATTTCTGATTTCTGATTTTAGATTGAAATTATCTAATTTTCAAATTGTCACATTTTCTAATTAAAAAAACTAGGGATAACGGATATCCGATCGGTGATACGATTTATGAATCGTAATTTTGAATTTTCTTGACTGGATATCCATGTTTAAATTTTAGATTTCTGATTTTAGATTTTAGATTGGAATTTGGAATTTTAAAAATTGGAATTTAATTCAATTATCTAATTTTCAAATTGACACATTCTCTAATTAAGAGTAAACTTCTTCATTTACACAAAAAGGCATTTTTTTATTTTCAAAAAGCGCTATTATATTTTGTGCGGCACAAACTGCCATTCCGTTTCGGGCTTCGTATGTTGCTGAGCCAATATGAGGCAAAATGCAAAAATTTGGCAACGATAATAATGGATTATTTTGATCCATTGGTTCGGGATTCGTAACATCAAGTCCCGCACCCCAGATAATATCATTTGTCAAAGCATGAAATAAATCATCTTCATTATGAAATTTTCCTCTTGCCGTATTCACAAAAATAGCATTGCGTTTCATTTTTTCAAAAGTATTTTTATTGAAAAGTTCCTGATTTTCTTTCGTGTAATTAGCATGAATACTTAATACATCACTTTGCGAAAGCAACGTTTCAAAATCAACAAATTCAGCGCCTAATTCTTTTTCAGCATTTTTATTATGAGAACGATTGTGGTAAATGATGTTCATTCCAAAAGCGGCTTTACACTTTTTGGCCATTTCAAAACCAATTCTTCCCAAACCAAATATTCCGAGTGTTTTACCGTAAAGTTCCTGTCCTAAATTTTCTAAAGCATTAAAACTTCCCCAATCTCCGTTTATAATTTTCTTATGATTATAAAATGACTTTCTGGCAACATTTTGCATTAGTAAAAAAGCAATATCTGATGTCGCTCTGTTCAAAACATCCGGAGTATTCCCAACAGGGATTTTACGACTATTTGCAGATGGAATATTGACAGAATCAAATCCAACAGAAAACAATGCAATACCTTTTAAATTGGGGCATTGCTCAAAAAAATCTTCATTTAGATTATTAGATCCAACATTAAGAAGAACATCGTTTTCCTGACAATGTTTTATAAACTCGTTTCGAGATAAAACATTCTCAGTAGGATTTATGGTTAAGTTGATCCCTTTTTTCTGAAGCAATAAAATACCGGCTTCGGGTATATTTTTATTTATAAAAACATTCATTTATGTGGTACTTTTATAATGGTTTATTGATGCGTCCGGTTTTTTTGTCAAATCCGTAAGGACAATGACGGCAGCCACTTTTGCAGCAATAACCACGTTTAAGATGGTGTTTTTCGGTAAAACATTTATAACCTTCGGGAGTATAATAGAAATCTTCGCCCTCGATCAATTTATTTTCATTACTTTGCTCTTTCATAATCTGCTTTATGGCATTGTTTTGGTGATTATCAAAAAAATAAATACTTGTTAGATGCTTCTTTTAGGTACGAA
>SEBM01000404.1 GCA_004296145.1 Flavobacterium sp. | reverse complement strand
AACATATCCTGACCGTGGGCAACTGCAATCGCAACAATACAATTTATGGCAAAAATAACAGCTGCAATTTTGGTACGCCAGCCTAACAAAATAGCCAACGGAGCCAGAACTTCGCCAATATAAACCGCATAACCGACAGCGCCCATATTTTCTGTTAGAAAAGAAATTCCGTGCAGAATTTTTGACACGCCATGAAAAAGCATTAATCCGCCAATGCTGATACGCAATACAAGTAATCCTAAGTCTGTGTTTTTTGAAATCATAATAATTTAGGTTTTGGGTTTTTAAAAAATTTAGGTTTTTTGTGAAAGAACTAAAATACAGTTTTTATTTTTATGAAGTAAATTCAATTAAAATATTAGTTTGAAAACAAGTGCAAAAAATAAAAGTATTTATTTACGATTTGCCAAAATGGTAATTATCCGCGGAAGCGAATTCAAAGACATCTTTCAACATAAACTGAGACCGAAAACCGCTACTGAAAACTAACTCAGCGTTTTTTAGACTTCTTCTTACCTTTATTCCACCAGATAATAAATCCTGTAATTGGTAAAGAAGCACCGATCAAACTGACAATACTCCAGATAATTTTTCCGGGAAGTCCGAAGAAAGTTCCGGTATGTAAATCGTGATTACTGGCTTCGTAAACGTCTGCAGCATTATTATCTTTATACAGTTTTGTTCGTAGTAATTCTCCGGTTTTTCCGTCAAAGAAAATGGTATTCTGATTTCTGGCACTCGCCCATTTATTTGGGTAAATCATTCTTAAACGCAGTTCTCCCGTTTTTCTAACCGAAAATGAGATTGAAGTTGCGCCGGGATATTTTGAGTTTGCATTTTCATAAATCTGATTGTATCTCACTGGAATTGTAGTGGAATCAATTTTTCCTGTGTTTTTAACTTCATCGCCTTTTCTAAGTTTACTTCCGGTTACGAAACTGACTGCTTTTTTAGAACCTTCAAAGGCGAAATAGGTTCCTGAAAATGCTATCAGAAGTAAAAAAATAGAAGCATAAAATCCTAAAACCTGATGCAAATCATAATTGACTCTTTTGAAAGAACCGCTCCATTTTATTTTAAGCGATTGTTTTACCAAACGCATCTGATTTGGAAACCATAAAATTAATCCGGTAATCAATATAATCAGAAAAATAACCACCGACCAGCCCTGAATAAATTCGCCGACTTCTCCGAGTAAAAGTGTACGGTGAATTTCTAAAACGGTATTCAGCCAGTCTGCACCATTTTGATTGATTAAGCTTCCATCGTATGGATTAAAATAATATGTTTTTTTCTTTTTGTTCGAAATCTGAACCGTTGCATTTGGTTCTTCAGTATTAATTTTAATGGCAGTAATTTTCTGCTTTGGTTCAAGTTTTTGGTAGTTTTCAATTATTGGTTTCAAACCAACAAAAGATTGCTGCTGAACCGGAACATGAAGGTATTCCTTTTGTGTAAAATCACGAATTTCTTCTTCAAAAACATACAGAAATCCAGTTATACTTACTATAAAAACAATGAGGCCCGATGCTAAACCGAGCCACAAATGTATTTGTCTTATTGCTTTTTTAAATCCTTTGGTCATGATATTTAATGAAAGTCCAAATGTAGATAATATCGTCTGAAATGACTAAACTAAATGTTTAGAATTTGAATGTAATATTACCCGTAACTCTTGTCGGATTTTGTGCCGCTAAACGGTATGACCAGTATTTTTCATTGGTAAGATTATCCACTTTTAATCCCAATCTGTATTTTGGTCTGTCATAAAAAATGGAAGCATCCAAAACAGTGTATTCAGGAATAGAAAATTTAAAATCAACGGTGTTGGTTTGGTAATATTCGCTTCCGTAAATTCCACCAAAACCAAGTCCAAGTCCTGATAACGAACCTTCTACCAAACGATAACTTGCCCAAAGATTTGCTGTTTTTGGAGAACCCGCAGTTGTAGGACGTAATCCGTTAACATTCGGGTTTGCTTTTGAATATTTACTGTCATTATAAGTATAACCAGCCACAATATTTAAACCACGAATTGGGTTGGCAATAAATTCAGCTTCAAAACCTTTACTAAGTTGTGTCCCATCCTGAATTTGAAAACCTGCATTTTCAGGATCATCAAGAGTCATATTGGTAACTTTAATATCATAATAACTAAAAGTAGCACTGATTTTATTGAAATCAACTTTGACACCACCTTCTAACTGATTTGCCTGATTGGGTTTGAAAGTGTTTCCGTAAAAATCAGATCCACCCACATTGCTAAATCCGTTCATGTAGTTTGCAAAAACAGAAACTTTTTCTTTTACAACTTGGTATACAGCACCAAATCTTGGAGAAAATGCTGTCTGATTGTAATTTCCAGCAGTAACATTTGTACTTGGCGTATAAGTTCCTTTATTAATATACCTATCCCCTCTTACACCGGCCATTGCCAATAATCTATCTGTAATATTCAATACATCTGATACGTAAATGCTGTATGTTCTTTCATTATTAGAAACAAGATTCGTGTAATTAATTCCTGCAAACATCGGTCTTATTTTATCGATTGTAAAGTTATTGTATGCATCACCCGGCTCTTTGTAATTGATTGCCGGCATATTTACTGATGCGTCATTACGCGTTGCACGAAGGCTGTAGAAATCAAAACCTGCCACTACTCTGTTACGTAATTTTCCAATTTTAAAATCACCATTAAAATTCTGCTGAATATCTGTTCCATAATACGGATAATCCTGATTGGTAACTTGTTGTCTTAAAGTTGTATTGCTCAACGCAGTCAACTGTACTACATATCCTTCTGATGACGATCTTGTACGGGAAACAATAGTTTGAGACGTCCATTCATCTGAAATTTTATATTTTAACTGAGCAAATATATTATACTGTTGACTTGTATAATTAACGGTATTATTTGCAAAAGAAAGTTTATATGGAATCCCCATTTCTTCAATACTATGTGCTGTTGCATCTGCTTTTGTATAAGGTGCTAATCTTGTTGGAGAAGTTCCTTTTGATGAACTGAACTCGGCATCAATAAGTAAAGTCAGTCTTTCATTTACCTGATAAGAAAAACTTGGCGCTATGAAAAAGCTTTTATTAAAACCTGCATCCTGAAAACTTCTTTCGCTATGCAAAGCGGTATTAATTCTAAAAAGCGCTGTTTTATCTTCGTTAATTGGCGTATTGATATCGGCTGTAAATCTATTTAAATCCCAGTCACCTGCTGAATAGGAAACTTCTCCTTTAAAGAAATCAAAAGGCTTTTTTGTAACTCTGTTGAATAAACCTCCAAAAGAAGAAATGGTACTGCCGAAAAGAGTTGCAGATGGTCCTTTGATCACCTCAATACGTTCAAGGTTTGCCGGATCAATTGTAGTATAAGTAAAACTTCCAACCCCGTTTCTTACTAATTGCGGTGTAGCGAAACCTCTCGAAATATTGGTTGTTCTTCCCTGGTTTCGAACCTCAGCAATACCTGCTCCGGGAACGTTTTTAAAAGCACTGTTATAATCTGTTATAACCTGCTCTTTCATAAGTTCCTTACTTACAATAGTATAAACCTGAGGGTTTTCCATATTTTTAAGTTTCATTTTAGAAACTTCTTCGCTTTCTTTTCTTGCAAATCGGTTTCCTCCTGAACTTACAATTACTTCTTCGAGTTTTTGGGAAGTATAAGTAAGTTCAAAATCAAGACTTACCGAAGCGTTATTCTGATCTACTGAAACTGAAGCCGGAGAAGACTCATAACCATTCATAACTACGTCTACTACGTAACTTCCGAATGGGATATTTTTTAGTTCATACGATCCGTCTGAATCAGTTGTTGTTTTTTTATTTAATTCGGTAATTTTTACTGTTGCACCTTGTACAGAATTTCCGTCTTTTAAAACGACTTTCCCTGATATTGTACCTGTAGTTGATTGTGAAAAAGCTTTTTCTGAACCTAAAATCAGGATCAAAAAAGCAAGAAACACCTTTACTAAAACATTGTTTTTAAGTGTTTTAATTATTGTTTTCATTTTGATTTGGTAATTTATTCTTATTTAGAC
>SEBM01000403.1 GCA_004296145.1 Flavobacterium sp. | reverse complement strand
GTTGAACGCCAGGTTGCAATCATTTACCTCGGTACCAATACGCCATTTTTTTTCAGTATACCGGCGAAGAACAACAAATGATTGGGCAGCGAATTTTCCCAGTAATCCCAAGTATGCGCTCCTGGACGTTCTGTATAATCATGCTCTACTCTTTCATAAACCAATCTTCGGTGCAATTCTCTGTTTGGTTCGATTAGAAAATCGTCAACACCACAATCTATAATTAAAGGCAATTTGTTTGCTTTTATTTTATCCAACATTCCTAAAACCGAATTTTGCTCATACATTTCAGAACTTCCGCTTTTGTCTCCAAAAACAGGCTGCATTAATTTTACAACTTGTGCAGAAGAATCTCTATTGAGCATTGCGCCCATATCTACAGCTCCACTCATGCTTCCGGCAGCGCAAAACAAATCCGGATGTCTGGCCGATAAATATAATGCTCCATGTCCTCCCATAGAAAGTCCGGTAATTACACGACCATTTTTATTAGCAATTGTTCGATATGATTTATCTACCTTCTGGATCACTTCCTGAGTGATAAAAGTTTCAAACTGACTTTCTTTATTTACCGGACTGTCGATGTAGAAACTAAAAGTCTCTCCTTCGGGCATTACAATAATCATATTATATTGATCAGATAATGTCTGAACCAGTTTTTTGTTTGGGGTATTTTTTAGCCAGTCGCCAAAATGTCCGTAAGCGCCATGCAATAAATACATTACCGGAAATGCCGATTTGCTTTTAGCATAAGAATTTGGTGTTACAATAGCGGCTTTATACGTTTTGCCCATTGCTGTACTTTCTACCTGCAGCGTATCTACTTTTGCCGCATAACTCATTGACGAAAGGCACAATAAGGCAGAAAATAATATTTTTTTTAAGTTTTTCATAGTGATATTTTTTCTGATTAGGGATTGTAAATATACTTTTTTCCAAATAATATATATGAAAAATCCGACTGGTTTTTCGCCAGCCGGACTCTCATTTCTTCAAAACATTTTTACCAGATTACGACTTGTTTGTCTTTTGGCACAAACATCTTGTCTCCTTGTTTTACGTTAAATGCTTTATAGAACTCAGGAATATTACTTATTGGCCCATTTACCCTAAATTCTGACGGAGAATGAACATCTATCATAATCATTCTCAAATTAGATTCATTAGTTCTGTTTAACATCCAGGCATAAGCATAAGACAGAAAATAGCGTTGTTCCGGAGTCAATCCGCTTATTTTTTGTTTTTCCTGATATTGAGGTGTTTTCTTAAAAGCTTCAAAACCAACAATTACACCGCCCAAATCTGCAATATTTTCACCTTGCGTGGCTTCTCCATTTACATGTTTACCTGCAATTTCGTACTTATTGTATTGTGCAACAACTGCTTTTGTTTTTTCTTTAAATTTTTTCAAATCCTCAGCTGTCCACCAATCTTTTAAGTTTCCGTTTTCATCATATTTACTTCCCTGATCATCAAATCCGTGTGTTATTTCATGACCAAAAGTTGATCCTCCGATAATTCCATATAAAACAGCATCATCCGGCATACGTCCTTCAAAACCGGGAACAATAATATTACAAGCCGGAACTACAATCTCATTATTACTTGGACTATAATAAGCATTATAAGTCTGAGGCTGAATATTCCATTCTGTTTTATCTACTTTTTGACCAAACTTATGAACCATATCATTGTAATGCCAGATGTTGGCATTCATTACATTGGTACAATATGATTTTCTGTCGATAGAAAGTGCACTCATATCTTTCCATTTATCAGGATATCCCACTTTCATAACAATTTTACTAAGTTTTTGCAATGCTTTTTTCTTAGTAGCTTCGCTCATCCAGTCCAGTTTTTTGATGTGCAGTGCATATACATCCCTGATATTATTACCAATTTCAAGTAATTTTTCTTTAGAACCTTTTGGCAGATATTCAGCCACATACACCTGACCTATTAAATTTCCAAGCAAAGCATCTGTTTGCTGAACCGTTCTTTTCCAACGAGGCTTTTGTTCTTTAACTCCATTCATTACCGTACTGAAAAAATAAAAATCCTGTTTTTCAAAATCCGTACTCAAAGAAGAAGCATAGGTATTAACAAGCGTCCATTTTAAATATGTTTTCCATTCTTCAATAGAATACTTTTTCAATAATGTATTCAGGTTTTTAAAAAATTCCGGCTGCGCAACAATTAAACTATCTCCTTTTGGAATTCCCAAAATTGGTAAAAGAGTTTTCCAATCTATATTAGGAGTCATTTTGTTGAATTGCGCTAATGGCATTTTATTATAATTAGAAGCAGGATCCCTAAGATCTTCCAGTTTTCTTGAAGAAGAAGCCAAATCAGTTTCAAGATTCATAATGACAGAAGCATTTTTGGTTGCTGCTTCCTTACTTTCACCAGTCAGTTTCAACATATCAGCGATATGTTTCAGATATTCTTTTCTGATATTGACATTTCTGTCTTCTTTATCAAAATAATAATCCCTGTCTCCAAGTCCTAATCCGCCCTGGTAAAAATACATGGCATATTGTGAACTTATTTTACTGTCCTGAAAAACATAAAAAGAAAATGCCGGCGACGCGCCAAGTGTCTGCAAATGAGCAATTGATTTGTTCAGGGATGGAATATCATTTATTGCCTGGATTTTTTTCAATTCCCCGTCAAGCGGAGTTATTCCGGCTTTGTTTATAGTAACAGTATCTAATCCGGAAGCATAAAAATCGCCAATTTTTTGTTTGTTGCTGCCTTTAGCCGCATCAGTATCCTTAGCCGATTTTTCGCAGATTTGTTTTATCTGAGAATCAATTGTATCCTGAATTGTTCTCCAGATTCCGTTACTGCTTTCTGATTTCTTGATTGGATTTTTTTTAAACCATCCTTTATTGGCGTAGTTAAAAAAATCATCTCCGGGATTAATGGTTGTATCTCTGTTTGTTATTAAAGGATCTGAAAAGGCGGTTTCCTTTTTATTACAGCTCGAAAAAGCAGCAATAACAGAAAGTGTCAAAATTGTGGTTTTGATTACATTCATATGGTTTTGATTGATTATAATTTAAGTTGAGGAACTAAAAATAATCAAAAAAGTTTTACAAACATATAAATCAAAAAAGTTATCGCTACTTAATAATTATTTTGTGTTCGTTGCGGTATTGCGAAGCACTTTTGCCCGTATACTGTTTAAATGATTTACTGAAATGGCTAAAATTATTAAATCCGCTTTCATAACAAACCTCATTTATAGTAATTTGTTTTTCTGCCAAAAGTTTTGAAGCGTGTACAAGACGGTATTCGTTTACAAATTCTGTAAAAGTCTTATTGGATATTTTTTTGAAATACCTGCAAAACGAAGGAGTTGTCATGCTCACCAGACTCGAAACCTCATCTATAGCAATAGATTCCTGAAAATGGTCTTTAACATAATTAAAAACCACATTGATACGATCGTTGTCCTGATTATTTAATTCTAATGAAAATCCGTCGGCGTTCAGGATTGTATATTCTTCAGAAGATTCTAATTGATCTAATATATTAAGGAGTGTCAGCAAACGTTCAAAAGGAAGCTGGTTTTCCATTTCTTCGATTTTGTCGCCGATTCTTTTTTTAGTTTCACCTCCAAAAGCAATTCCGGCTTTAGCCTGACTCAGGATATTCTGAATCTTTCTCATTTCGGGCAAAACAAAAAAATCATTTCCCAAAAACTCCGGTTTTATATGAATAACAGTTTCATTGATATTTCCGGTTTGTTCGTTGGTAAAACCACAATGAGGCAAATTAGAACCGATTAAAAGCAAGCTTCCATTGGTATAATAAGAAACGTGGCTTCCTATTTGTCTTTTCCCTGCTCCACCATTAATATAGACCAATTCAATTTCAGGATGATAGTGCCACAAATGCGCTTTACTATTTGCCTTCTGGGCATGTTTAGTATAGGTAAATGAGCTTCCGTACGAGTTGGATATCACTTCGAGGGCGGGGGCTATTGTCTTCATGATAAAACCTTTAAAAAATAATAGCAAATTTAACAAAAACACCTACAATAATTCATATTTTAACCTATAACGG
>SEBM01000402.1 GCA_004296145.1 Flavobacterium sp. | reverse complement strand
CTTATATGGTTTAATTATTCATTTTAAAGTTTTTAGCATTAGAATCATTATTTATCAAATTTAATTTTTAGATTTGTCTAAATTTAATTTTATAATAATGAAATATTTATTTTTGATAGTATTAATATTCGCCATTCCAAATATTTATTCGCAAACAATTTCTGGAAAAGTAAGTTACGATGCTTTAGAAACGAAGCAAATTGAAATCAAATTGTTGAATACCAATTTCAAAACAGAAACAGATAGTTTGGGGAACTTTAAGCTAGAAAACATTCCACAAGGAAACTATAAAATTCAAGTAACTGCGGACGGTTTCAAATCTCAAACCCAAAAAATATCCCTTTTAGAAAATGAAAATCTAACTCTCGATTTTGAATTAAAAGAAGACAACAACGAGTTAAATGAAGTCGTAGTTTCCGGAACTTTAAAAGCAGTGAAACGTTTAGAAAGTGCCGTTCCCGTTGAGGTTTATTCGCCGACTTTTTTCAAGAAAAACCCAACTCCGAGTATTTATGATGCGCTTCAAAACATAAACGGCGTTCGGCCTCAGCTTAATTGTGGGGTTTGCAACACAGGCGATATTCACATAAACGGATTGGAAGGCCCGTATACTTTGGTTTTGATTGATGGAATGCCAATTGTGAGCAGTCTTTCGACAGTTTATGGATTGTCGGGAATTCCGAATTCGCTTGTCGAAAGGATCGAGATTGTAAAAGGTCCGGCTTCGTCTTTGTACGGAAGCGAAGCGGTTGGAGGTTTAATCAACATTATCACTAAAAACCCAACAAACGCACCCGTTTTTTCTGCCGATTATTTTACGACTTCTTATTTTGAAAGTAATCTTGATTTGGGAATGAAGTTTAAAGTGGGAAAAAAAGCAACTACGCTTTTGGGCGTTAATTACTTTAATTACGATCAGGTGATTGACAAAGACCACGATAATTTTACGGATGTAACACTTTCTGAAAGAATTTCGATTTTTAATAAATGGAGTTTTCAGCGAAAAGAAAATCGCCTTTTTACGATCGCAGCGCGCGGAATGTACGAGGATCGCTGGGGCGGAGATGTGCGTTGGGAAAAGCGCTTTCGCGGAGGCGACGAAATTTACGGCGAAAGTATTTATACCAAAAGAGGAGAATTAATCGGAAGTTATCAATTGCCTTTTGAGGAAAAACTGATGCTTTCATTCTCCGGAAATGTACATTATCAGGACAGCCGTTACGGAACAACGTCGTATATCGCGAATCAGAAAATTGGTTTTTTGCAATTAACGTGGGATAAAAAGCTGGGAAGAAATGATCTTCTTGCCGGAATTGCGAGTCGATATTCGTATTATGACGATAATACAACAGCAACAAAAGAACCCGAAAGTACGTGGCTTCCCGGAATATTTGTTCAGGACGAAATTACGTTTTCGCCTAAAAGTCAGGTTTTGCTGGGAATGCGTTACGATTATAACTCGATTCACGGTTCGATTTTGACGCCAAGATTTGCGTATCGCTGGAAAGCAAATGAAAACACCATTTTCAGGTTAAATGCAGGAACCGGATTTCGTGTCGTAAATTTATTTACCGAAGATCACGCTGCGCTTACGGGTTCGCGCGATGTTGTAATTGCCAATAATTTGAAACCTGAAAAATCGGTGAACGTCAATCTGAATTATATTCAGAAGATAAATTTTGATAATGGCATTTTTATGGGAATTGAAACTACGGCTTTTTACACGCGATTCAGCAATAAAATCATTTCCGATTACGAAACTGATCCCAACAAGATTATTTACGACAACATAAACGGTTATGCGTTAAGTCAGGGAATCAGCACCAATATCGATCTTAATTTGAATTCAGGTTTAAAATTTATTGTCGGCGCGACACTTTTAGACAATAAAAACGTAGAAAACGGAATCTCTGAAATGCCTTTTTTAACTGAGAAATTTACAGGAACCTGGAGTGTTTCGTATAAAATTCAGCCGTGGGATTTATCTGTAGATTATACAGGAAATGTTTACAGTCCGATGAAATTGCCTTTGTTGAGTGAAAATGATCCGAGAAGTCCAAAATCGCCTTGGTATAGTATTCAGAATATACAGTTTACTTATTCAGGTTGGAAGGATTTTGAGATTTATGGCGGAATTAAAAACCTGTTGAATTTTACACCAATGCAAAATAATCCGTTTTTGATTTCGGGAGCCGATGATCCTTTTGACAAAAATCCTGATGGATTGCCTTTTGATACAACTTATGTTTATGGCCAAAACCAAACCATTCGTGGGTTTTTTGGATTGCGATATACTTTTAGGTGATTTTTTTTGCCACGAATTGCACTAATTTTCACTAATTTAATTCGTGGCATTTGTGTAATTCGTGGCAACTTTACTTTGATAAAATGAAAAAGCTATTTCTACTTATTTTTCTTTTCGGAATTACTTCAATGGGATTTTCTCAATTGAAAAATATTCCTTTTGAAGAAATAGAAAACTTACAGCAAATTCAACCAAGAAAAGTTATCGTTTTTATACATACCGATTGGTGTGTGTATTGTAAACAAATGAAAAACAGTACTTTTAAAAATAAAGACATTATTCAGAAGCTAAATTCAGATTTCTATTTTATTGATTTTAATGCAGAAGAAAAACGAGATGTTTTATTTAATAATAAGGTTTTTAAATATCAGCCCTCGGGAAATAATGTTGGTGTTCATGAACTGGCAATTCAATTGGGAACAATTAATAAACAAATTACTTATCCCGTTTTATGTGTTTTGAATGAGAAAAATGAAATTATCTTTCAACACAACAGTTACTTAAATCCTACCGATTTTAAACTTCTTTTAGAAAAACTGAAAGAATAAAATTGCTTATTTTTGAAAATGCAATCCTCACAAATTCCACATTTCGATTACATCTTTACCGGAACAGGTTTGTCGGCTTTGATGACCGTTTACAAAATGGTTCAGTCCGGAAAATTTACCGATAAATCCATTTTGGTTTTAGATGAAAATTCAAAAAGAACCAACGACCGAACCTGGTGTTTTTGGGATAAAAACGGAACAGTTTGGAATTCGATTGTTTCAAAAAAATGGGATTTTGCTTTATTTTCGAATGAAAACTTTAATCGCAATTTGGCTTTAAAGCCTTATCAATACAATCAAATTCGAGGATTAGACTTTTATAATTTTGTTTTGAATGAAATTTCAAAACAGTCAAATATTACTTTTTTAAATGAGAAAGTAACCGACATTAACGAACTCGAAACCCATGTTTATGTCGGAACAGAAGAGAACAGATACACTTGCAATTATTTATTCAACAGTATTTATACTAAGGCTTTTGCCGAAAGTCAAACCAAATATCCGGTTTTGCAACAACATTTTATTGGCTGGTTTGTAAAAAGTGAAGTTGAAATTTTCAATCCGGAACAAGCGACTTTCATGGATTTTTCGATAGAACAAAAAGGCAATACACGTTTTATGTACGTTTTACCAACTTCAAAAACTGAAGCTTTGGTTGAATATACTTTGTTTTCTGAAAAATTACTTCCGAAAGAGGAATACGAAAATGAAATTCAAAACTACTTAAATAATTTAGGTACAACAGATTATCATATTTTGGAAAAGGAGCAGGGAAGTATCCCGATGACTTGTTTTCCGTTTTGGAAAAGAAATACAAAACGGGTTCTCAATATTGGCACCGCCGGTGGATGGACAAAGGCGAGTACGGGTTATACGTTTAAAAACTCCGATAAAAAATCAACAGAATTGGTTCAGTTTCTTCAAAAAGAAAATTTCCAGATGAAGGAATTTTATAAAAAATCCAGATTTTGGTTTTACGATTTATTGCTTTTGGATATTCTGTATCGCCATAACGAATTGGGAAGTGCTATATTTTCATCATTATTCAAAAAAGGAAATCCGAATTTGATTTTTAAATTTTTGGATGAAGAAACCACTTTGATTGAAGATTTCAGAGTGATTTTAAAATGTCCTAAAATTCCGTTTATAAAAGCGTTGTTTCGGTTTTTATTCAAATAAGAATTTGTTTCAGGGAGATTTAGCTGATTGGGAGATTTATTTTCTTTCATATTG
>SEBM01000401.1 GCA_004296145.1 Flavobacterium sp. | reverse complement strand
GTTTTAAAGTCAACTTTTTGAAAGTTCTAAAATTCAGAATGTTTTATTTGCATTTTTTAAATTTATCAAAAATGCCAATTATTTGATTTAATACAGTATCCAGCGTGAAAGTTTCTTTTTCTATTGCTCCACTAATTTTTGGACAATCTGCAAATACTTCTTTAGTCATTTTTTTCATTGTGGCATCTGTACCGAATGATTTAACTACATTTCCCATAGAATTGTATCCAAATACCAAATGATCACTCCCTTTCTTTTCAAAAAAGTAAGAAGTATTAGCAGCTCTGAAATTATTTTTCTGATTACTTCCTTCGTCGTATCTTTTACCTATTTTGAACTCTTTGTCGTAAATAATATTAAACCAGTATTTCTTTTTAGATTTAGAAAGTTTTCCTGAAAATAAACTGGTACCTGTTAAGTACATATATTCCATGGTTACTATTTCACCAGACTCATATGTGTAAACAATTTTGATAAGATCCTCACTTGGTATTTTTTCTGTTTTTGCATTTTCGTCTGTTTTAAAAATAACTTTAGATTCCTTATCTTCAACAAGTTTTGCTAAACCGGTTTTCGGAGTTCCATCTGCTAAATAAAGAATGGCTTTGTAAAATTTTGCATGTCCTGCGGTAGAGAATAATAATAAAATGGCTAATACAACTAATTTTTTCATGGTATTTTGGGTTTTAATTTGAGGCAAATATATAAGTAACGGTAAGAACTATTTTAACGAATCAGACTCTCGCGAGTAAATTTCTGGCCAATAAAAATTAAGTATTTTATTTTCAATTGATTGTGTTGTAAAACTTATTAGTAAAATATGAATTGCATTAAAAAACAAAAATCCCAGACTACAATTGTAATCTGGGATATTCTTATTTTTGATTTTCTGAATCAAATTGGAACTTCTACAAAACCATAGTCAGTTGAATACGTTTTCTGTCTTCATCAACCTCAGTAACTTTTACATCAACATGCTGGTGCAATTTTACCACTTCGTTTACGTCACTCACAAATCCGGCTTTTAGTTGCGAAATGTGTACTAATCCGCTTTCTTTGATTCCGATATCAACAAAACATCCAAAATTGGTAATGTTGTTTACAATTCCCGGTAAAACCATTCCGGTTCTTAAATCTTTGATTGATTTTACATTCGCATCAAATTCAAAAACCTTTGCAGACTTTCTTGGGTCCAATCCAGGTTTTTCAAGCTCTTTTATGATATCTTTTAGCGTAAGCAAACCAATTTCTGGTGTAATATACTTTTCGGCCTTAATTAAGGCTGTTTTGTCTTTGTTCGCAATTAAATCGTTTACCGAAAGGTTCAAATCTTTTGCCATTTTCTCTACAACCGGATAAGCCTCAGGATGCACAGCAGAATTATCCAGCGGATTTTTAGCATTCGAAATTCTAATAAACGCCGCACCCTGCTGATACGCTTTATCGCCTAAGCGCGGTACTTTTTTCAGTTGTTTTCTGTCTTCAAACGGACCGTTTTCTGTGCGGTACTGTACAATATTTTCGGCCAGCTTCTCCCCGATTCCACTCACATAACTTAGTAAATGTTTACTCGCTGTATTGATGTTGATTCCAACCGAGTTCACGCAGCGAATTACGGTATTATCTAATTCTTCTTTTAGTTTGGTTTGATCTACATCGTGTTGATATTGTCCAACTCCGATGGCTTTTGGATCGATTTTTACCAATTCGGCCAAAGGATCAGAAAGTCTTCTGCCAATAGAAACTGAACCACGAACGGTAACATCGTAATTTGGAAATTCCTCACGCGCAATTTTTGATGCCGAATAAACAGATGCCCCGGCCTCAGAAACTATAAAAACCTGCAACGGTTTGTCGAACGCAATTTTTTTGATGAAAAATTCAGTTTCGCGCGAAGCTGTACCATTTCCGATAGAAATCGCATCAATCTGATACGCGTTTACCATAGAGCGGATTTTTTTTATCGCCATGGCTTCCTCGTTTTGAGGTGCGTGCGGATAAATCGTTTCGTTGTATAATAAATCGCCTTTTTCGTCCAGACAAACTACTTTACAACCGCTTCTAAACCCTGGATCGATCGCCAAAATTCGTTTTTCTCCCAACGGTGGCGCTAATAAAAGTTGTCCTAAATTGTTAGCAAAAACCTGAATAGAATTGGCATCGGCTTTTGCTTTTGCTTCCTGCAAAGTTTCATTTCCAATCGCAGGATTCAATAATCGTTTAAAACTATCTTCTATTGCCAATTGTAAATGTGCTGTTGAATTGTTTTGTTTTTTAATGATAATTTCATCAATAACATCATAAGCATCATCAATATCCACATCAATTTTCATCTTAACAAAACCTTCATTTTCAGCACGAAGCATTGCCAGTAAACGGTGTGAAGGTGCTTTTGTCAAATTTTCGTCCCAATCAAAATACTGACTGAATTTCTGTGCTCCTTCTTCTTCGGCTTTCTTTTTAACCACTTTTGTTCCGATAGTCGCTTTACGCTGATATAATCTACGAAGTTGTTTACGAACATAAATATTTTCGTTAATCCATTCGGCAACAATATCTCTTGCGCCCTGAATAGCTGCTTCTTCGTTAATCACATTTTCATTTAGATATTGCGTCGAAATAAAATCAAAATCAGAATCGCTTTCAGACATTATCAATTTCGCCAAAGGCTCTAAACCAAATTCGCGTGCAACGTCTGCTTTTGTTTTTTTCTTCTTTTTGTATGGAAGGTAAAAATCTTCAATTTCCTGTAAATCAAAACTATCTTCAATTTTTTTCTTCAAATCCGGCGTAAGTGCTTTTTGCTCTTCTATAGATTTTAGAACCGCTTCTTTACGTTTTACAATCACTTCGTATTCTTTGTGAAGTTTTGCAATCTGCTCAATTACAACTTCGTCAAGATTTCCGGTCGAATCTTTTCGGTAACGCGAAATAAACGGAATGGTACAATCTTCTTCTAACAGTTTTACCGTGTTTTGAATGTTAACCGCTGCTGTCTGAACAGTTTTGGCAATAAATTGAATATTAGTCATAGTCTTAAATGAAAAAATTTCTTGATTATAAAATGACTTAATCTGTTTATTTAATAACTTAAACAGTTAATCATTCGCGAGGCTAAAATAATATCTTTGTTTCTATTTTTTAGCCAATGAAAGTTTTATTAGTATATTTTTTAATTGTAAATGTTATGGAGTTCGGTATTGCTGGTTATGACAAATCTATGGCCATAAAACAAAAACGCAGAATTCCCGAAAATACTTTATTTTTTCTCGCTTTTATTGGAGGAACTATTGGATTGTTAATAGCCATGTTTTTATTTAATCATAAAACGAGTAAATTTTCTTTTATTGCAAAATTTGCAGGAATTATTTTGATTCAAGTTGCTGTTGCATACTTAATATTTACTTATAAAAAGTAGATATTAACAATGTTAATAACTTCAAAAACAACATTTAAATAACTGATACATAGTTTTTTAAAATAAAGAAGCCGAGTGAATTTTAAAAATCCGCCCGGCTTCTTTATTTATATTGGTGCGCAGCACCCGATTTTTTTTGGCTTTTTTTACGAGCAAGCAATCTTATTCACTCTGTTTTGGTGTCTTCCGCCTTCAAAAGCTGTTGTTAAGAATGTTTCAACAATTTCTACTGCTTGCGGAATAGAAGTGAAGCGTGCCGGAATACTCACAATGTTTGCATCATTATGAAGACGTGTCAAATAGGCGATTTCTTTTGTCCAGCAAAGACCAGCTCTCACTTTCGGATGTTTGTTAACCGTCATGGCAATTCCGTTACCGCTGCCGCAGATTACAATTCCAAAATCAGCTTTACCTTCAGAAACATCATTCGCAACCGGATGTCCAAAATCAGGATAATCTACAGAATCTTCAGAGTCAGTTCCGTAATTGGTTACTTCATATCCTTTTGCTTTTAGCATTTCAACAATTGCTTTTTTGTAATCTGGTCCTGCGTGATCGTTTCCTATCGAGATTTTCATTTTAATACTATTAAGTTGTGTCTTGCAAATTTACTTAATTAATAAATGTTTGCTACGAATTAGGCTAATTTTCACTAATTTCTTTTTTAACTATACTTTCAAAAC
>SEBM01000400.1 GCA_004296145.1 Flavobacterium sp. | reverse complement strand
CGCAACGCCATCTGGCACTATTACAAAATTGATTTTGCTATATTTTCCTTCAAATCATTTTGTCATAAAATTGCACTGATTTTAGAACTTTTTCCCAAATTAACTGCATTTTTCATACTACTTCATGGGTAAGATGCATGTTTTGAGAATATAAATTAACAAGATGAAAAATTTTAGAAACAGTATTTTTTACGTAGGCATTATTGGAGGCTTCTCCGTATTGATGTATTGGATTATCTTAATGGGTATTAAACTTGAAACAGGAAGAAACCTGAAAATTCCTTCCTCAGACAAAAGCCAATGGGGCGAGTTTGTTGACTCACTTATAAAAAATCTCCATCATCCTCTTGCCTTACTGCTCGCACAAATCGTAACTATAATTTTTGTAGCCCGAATTTTTGGATGGATCTGCATAAAAATAAAACAGCCGGCCGTTATTGGTGAGATGATTGCCGGAATTGTTATGGGACCATCGTTGGTTGGTATGTATTTACCTGAATTTTCTGCTGTACTATTTCCTGCAGAATCGCTTGGAAATCTCCAGTTTCTGAGCCAGATTGGTCTTATTCTTTTCATGTACATAGTGGGTATGGAAATTGACATGAAAATTCTTCGTAATAAAGCACATGACGCTGTGGTAATAAGTCATGCAAGTATTATCATTCCTTTTGTTATGGGTATTGGGCTTGCTTATTTTATATATGATGAATTTGCTCCTGCAGATGTTCAATTTACTTCATTTGCTTTGTTTGCGGGTATTGCTATGAGTATTACAGCATTTCCTGTTTTGGCCAGAATTGTGCAGGAACGCGGAATACATAAAACAAGACTGGGCACGATTGTAATCACATGTGCGGCAGCAGATGATATAACAGCATGGTGTATCCTTGCCGTGGTAATTGCTATTGTAAAAGCCGGATCGTTTGGAAGTGCTTTATATACTGTGTTGCTGGCATTAGGGTATGTATTTTTGATGGTAAATGTAGTTCGCCCGTTTTTAAAGCGAATCGGAGATTTATATGCCTCAAGTGAAAAACTGAGTAAACCTATTGTTGCCATTTTTTTCCTAACCTTGGTAATCTCTTCTTATTTAACTGAAATTATCGGAATCCATGCTTTATTCGGAGCTTTTATTGCCGGTGCGATTATGCCTGAAAACATTCGTTTCAGAAACCTCTTTATTGAAAAAGTGGAAGATGTCGCATTAGTACTTTTACTGCCTTTGTTCTTTGTGTTTACCGGACTCAGAACTCAAATCGGGTTATTAAACGAACCTTATTTATGGCAAATTGCCGGAATCATTTTTTTAGTTGCCGTTGTCGGAAAATTTGTGAGCAGTACACTCGCCGCGAAATTTGTAGGTCAAAGCTGGAAAGATAGTTTGTCTATCGGAGCTTTAATGAACACCAGAGGTTTAACAGAGCTCGTAGCTTTAAACATTGGTTATGACTTAGGAGTTTTAAGTCCTGAATTATTTTCTATGATGGTAATCATGGCGCTTGCTACAACTTTTATGACTGGTCCGGCACTTGATTTAATCAACTGGTTATTTAAATCTCAAAAGACAGAAAGCGAAGAAGATATTATTTTAAAAAACAAATACCGAATTTTATTGTCGTTTGACAGACCGGAATCCGGCAAAGCATTGCTTAAAATCGCTAACGGTCTGACAAGTAAAAGAGCTGAAAGCTCAGAAATAACAGCCATGCATTTTCTGCCTACTGAAGAACTGCATCATTATGATAACGATACTTACGAATCTGAGCGATTTAAAGATGTTATTGAAGAATCTGCATCCCTGAACCGAAACATTACCACTATGTTTAAAGTTTCTTCTGATATTGATAATGAGATTGTCGCTGTGGCCAATAAAAGCAGTAATGATCTTCTTTTAATTGGACTGGGACATTCAATTTATGAGGGAAGTCTGTTAGGAAGGGTTTTAGGTTTTACAACCCGTATTATTAATCCTGAAAAAATCATTAAAACTGTTACCGGTAAAGAGAACATATTAGAATCTGCTCCTTTTGATGACGGAACAAGACAGATTATTGCCAAATCACAAATTCCTGTTGGAATTTTAATAGAGAAAAATCTTTCTGATATTTCTACAATTTTTATCCCGCTTTTTGATATTAAAGACTGGGATATACTTGAAAACTTTGTACAGAAATTTATTCAGAATAGCGGTGCTGCTATCGTTATCAAAGATGTTGACGGAAAAATTGAATATGACGTCGATACAAGAGAAAAAATTCGTCATTTGGAAACGGCATCACCAAATGAAATCTCGTTCAAAACAGAGCGTTCTGCAGAAAAAGATTTTCCGGATAATTATGATCTTATGTGCATAAGCTATGAAGGATGGAAAAATTTAATAGAAACCAAAAGTCCGTGGCTTTCTTTCATACCGTCCACTTTGATAATTGCAGAGTAAAAATTAAAAGGCATCTTTATAAGGTGCTTTTTTTTTTTAGAATGAATGTTTTTCTTT
The DNA here is from genome assembly GCA_004296145.1 of Flavobacterium sp. Taxonomy (GTDB): domain Bacteria; phylum Bacteroidota; class Bacteroidia; order Flavobacteriales; family Flavobacteriaceae; genus Flavobacterium. Next base: position 1,621 of record SEBM01000400.1, on the reverse strand, counting down.
TTCAAATTATGTGCAATGTAAGCTCTGCCATTCATACAAATCACACGTATAAAAATAGATAAGCCAACTGTAATACCGCATAAAAAAAGCCGTCTAAATTAGACGGCTTTTTGAATTCTTATCATCAATTTATGTTATTTTAATTGAGTTGTATTTACCCTTGTTGGTGTATCTTTTCCACTAATAATCGAAGAAGAACTTAATGCAATTGATTTTATTATTTGGGTCATATTATCAATATCTAATGTTTCAAATTCATCATCGACAGTGTGATAAGTTGGTTCATTATCCATTTTTGAAGTAGAAATGGTATGAGCAGGAACTCCAAGCTTCGCTAACGTAGCGTTGTCTGAGCGGTAAAATAATTGTTGGTCCGGATAAGGATCCGGATGAAATGTAAAATTGGTTCCTTTTAAATTAGCTTGTAAAATCTCCCCCATATCAGACTTTTCGAAGCCTGTAATATAAGCAGAGTTTTTACCCCATTTAGATTCAGTTCCTATCATTTCAATATTGAACATCGCAATCACTTTTTCCGGCGCAAGCTGTTTAGAAAAATATTTGGCTCCATAACCCCCTAATTCTTCCGCTACGAATGTGGTAAAAATAATAGTACGCTCGTTGTTATTTTGTTTTTTAAAATATTTCGCAAGCATGATTACTGCTGTTGTTCCGGCGGCATCATCATTAGCACCATTATAAATAGAATCTGTTGCCGTATGCGGAGCGCCTTCTCCGGGAGAGCCTACTCCTAAATGATCATAATGCCCTGAAAAAATCACATACTCATTTGGTTTCGTTTTTCCGGGTAATATTCCAACAACATTATTCAATGTTTTTTTGGAGATTGTATTCGTTAATTCGACAGAAAAAGTGGTCGCTTCTGTGGTACCAAAAACAAACATAATGGTATTGTTTCCAGGATTAGCATTTATTCGGTCAATGCCTTGAATATTTGGTAAAACATTATCAAATGAAGGGTCAACCAGTACTAAAAGATTTTTTGGACTTTTATAATATTCACTAAATTTACTGCTAATATCATCTCCTTTATTGATTTTTACAATAGAAATGTCACTTTTTTCAGTTAAAGAAACCTGAGGAAGGTATGAGAATGTTACAACTTGATTATTGTTTATTTCTTTGCCATCAATACTAATTTTTGAAGAAACTGCTTTAGAAGCAGTCATCGAAAATTCTTGTCTGTAATTTGTTGCTGCATTAAAAGTTTGCAAACCAATTTCTTTAAACTCTGACTCTATAAAGGCTGATGCTTTGTCAATTCCGGGAGTAAAAGTTCTCCTGCCCTGCATATCATCTGCCGAAAGTATTTTCTCTACACGACTTACTTCCTTGTTCGTAATAATTTTATCAATTGATTGTGCATGTACTGCAAAACATTGACTTAGAACAAGCATACTTACAATAATTTTTTTCATATTTTACTTTTATAAATAGCATTTTGGTTAAACCAAAAATACATTAATTATTTGCAAAAATTAGAATTAGCAAAATATTTTAAAATGAAAAAACTGACAACATTACTAAATTATAAATCGAAATAAAACGGCAAAGAAAGTTATCGTCAAAATGATAAACGATGCGAGAAATAGTATTTGAT
>SEBM01000399.1 GCA_004296145.1 Flavobacterium sp. | reverse complement strand
ATGATAATCAACGGAATTTTTACGCTTTCGCGGATGTTTATCAGCTGATCAAAAAGAATTTGAGTTGTCATTCCGTTTTGCAAAGCCGTTGTAGAACTTGCCTGAATCGTTGGTCCATCCGCCAATGGATCGCTGAAAGGCAAACCAATTTCGATCAGATCAACTCCGTTTTTTTCTAAATCCTGAATAATCTGAACGGTATCATTTAAATTCGGAAATCCGGCAGAAAAATAGATGGAAAGTATCTTTTTATCTTCTTGTAATTTTTGAGTTATTCTGTTCATGTTTTATGTTTTTCTCCTACAAGGTTTTCAAAACCTTATAGGTGTTTATTTATTTCTAGTTTTAGACCTGCAAGGTTTTATCCCGAAGTTTCGGGACTTGCAGGAGAAGCTCTTAATCTATAATAAGTCGGCTTTCCCAATTATCATTTTTGTTTTCTACTAATAATAATCCAGAATCCGAATCATTCATTTGGGCAATCAATTCTCCTTCTTTATTCCAAAAAGCGCTTTTTCCGCCTGATGGATAACCCCAGGATTCTCCGCTGAAATTAGCCATTAAAACATTCATTTTATGTTTTTCGGCATAATTTTGTAAATCCCTGTAAGCATTCGGAATCCCGTTTGGCGAAAAGAAAATACTCGCGATATAAATCGAAGTTTCTTTTTTAGAAGCATTTTCAGGATGCAGCGGATTATCAATATCGGCACAAATGGCAAAAGAAATTTTCTGATCTTCAATCGTAATCATCGGATTGTAATCAAATGAAGATTGAAAAAATTCATCTTCGCCTTCATGCAAAAACTGTTTCGTATAAATAGAAACTGAATTATCAGGAAAAATAATAAATTCCCCAATAAACATTTCGGTTTCTGTCTGAATTGGCGCGCCGGCAATAATGATAATGTTATGTTCAACAGCCAGTTCTTTCAGATGATCAATTCTTGAATCGTCTTTTGTAAAAGCTAATTCTACAGCATTTTCTCTTTCGTAACCCGAAATTGATAATTCCGGAAAAGCGATTAAATCAGCGCCTTTTTCCGCAGCTAATTTTATAAGACGATAATGATCTAATAAATTAGAATCAATATCTCCGCGTTTTGGTTTTGTTTGTGCTGCTGCTAAAATCATTATTATAAATTTTCAATATAAATCCAGGCAATAGTTCCCGATTTTAGAGTAATCTGAACTCTTTTATACGAGTTAGATTCAAACAAATCGGCCTTTGCTAAATCTGAAGTCGAGATATCGAAAACAATACCTTTTATCGAATCAGATAAATTGTCGCTTGCCACTGCTACAAAATAATCTGTCATTCCAAATTCTTCTTCAATTTGGAGATCTTTTAATTTATAGCCTGAAAGCACGTCTCTTGTTCCGTTTAGGATTTTATTAAAAACCTGCATTTGAATTTCTCTTGACTGTAATGTTCCGTATGAGAATATCTTTTCCATGAATTAAATATTTTTTCTAATTTTTAAATCAGTTGCACATCTTAAGCATGTTTAACTTTATCAAAAGTAGGATTCTTTTACAATTTAAAATAATCTATGTAAGTATTTAAATCTTTGTCACCTCTTCCCGACAGACTTATTACGACAATATCTTCCGGTTTGAACTTTTTATCGTTTAAAACAGCCAAAGCATGGGAAGATTCAATTGCCGGAATAATTCCTTCCAGTTTGCAAAGTTCCATACCTGCTTTCATAGCGTCGTCATCAGTAATAGAGAAGAATTCACCTCTTCCCGTTTGTGCCAAATGCGCGTGCATTGGGCCAACTCCCGGATAATCTAAACCTGCAGAAATCGAATACGGTTCTGTGATCTGACCGTCTTCAGTTTGCATTAAAAGGGTTTTACATCCGTGAATGATTCCCATTTTACCTAATTTACTTGTTGCGGCGCTGTGACCACTATTTACACCTTTTCCGGCTGCTTCAACAGCGATAATTCCAACTTCAGGTTCGTGCAGAAAGTGGTAATACGTTCCCGCTGCGTTGCTTCCGCCACCTATACAAGCGATTACATAATCAGGATTTTCACGTCCTTCTTTTTCTTTTAATTGTGATTTAATTTCTTCTGAAATAATACTCTGAAAACGAGTTACCATATCAGGATAAGGATGTGGCCCAATTGCCGATCCGATAATATAATGAGTATCAACCGGATTATTAATCCAGTCACGAATCGCTTCGTTTGTAGCATCTTTTAAAGTTCTCGAACCCGAAAGCGCCGGACGAACTTCTGCGCCCAACATTTTCATTCTGGCAACGTTTGGAGCCTGTCGGGCAATGTCAATTTCGCCCATATAAACGATACAATCCAATCCCATCAAAGCACAGACGGTTGCAGTTGCAACACCATGCTGACCCGCTCCGGTTTCTGCAATAATACGTTTTTTGCCCAGACGTTTGGCAACCAGAATCTGACCAATTGTATTGTTGATTTTGTGTGCTCCTGTATGATTCAAATCTTCTCTTTTTAAGTAGATTTTGGTATTGTATTTTTCTGATAACCGATTGGCAAAGTAAAGCGGACTAGGTCTTCCGACATAATCTCTCAATAATTGATTGAACTCTGCCTGAAAATCCGGCTCCGCCATGATTTGCAAATAATTCTGGCGTAATTCTTCTACATTCGGATACAACATTTCTGGAATATAAGCGCCTCCAAATTCTCCGTAATATCCTTTTTCGTCTACGTTAAAATTCATTTTTTAAATTTTAAAAGTTGGCAACTTCAAACTTTCGTTTGAAATTGGTTAATAGATTTTTGTTTTTCAACCCTGGTTCGATTTCAAATTTACTGTTTATATCGACAGCATAAATGGGCAAATTACTTTTTGAAATTTCCTCGATGGCTTTTAATTCATTGATTCCGATTCCGCCGCTCAAAAAGAATGGTTTTTTCGAATTGTATTTTTTTAAAATTGTCCAGTCAAAAGTGGTTCCGTTGCCGCCCGGTAATTTTCCTTTGGTATCAAATAAGAAGAAATCACAAACGGGTTCAAAAGGTTTTATGACTTCAAAATCAAAGTTTTCATCGGCTGAAAATACTTTTATGATTTCGATTTTTTTGGGCAATTTGGTTTTTAATTCGGCACAAAATTCAACCGTTTCATTTCCGTGTAACTGAACGGCCTGTAAATTGTGTTTTTCTACTTTTTCTAAAATTTCTTCCTGACTTTGATTTACAAAAACGCCTGTTTTTTTAATTGTTTTTATAAGTTCAGGAATTGTTCCGTTAAAATATCGGGCGGATTTTTCCCAGAAAATAAATCCCATATAATCGGGTAGGAGTGCACCTACTTCGATAATGTTTTCGGGATATTTCATTCCGCATATTTTGAGTTTCATTTTTGTTTTGTTTTTTAACCGCAAAGGGCGCTAAGTTTTTTTTGTTTTTGATTATTTGAAAAACGCTAAGTTCGCAAAGCTTTGTGTTGATTTTTTTGCCACGAATTACACGAATCAGCACGAATTTAATTAGTGGAAATTCGTGTAATTCGTGGCAAAACTTTTATTTAAGCTGATTAATAAATTCCGTTGCAGCCTGACCTGCATTGTCAGTTTTCATGAAGTTTTCTCCAATTAAGAAACCTTTATAACCGTATGGTTTTAATTCATTAATGGCATCTACAGATGAAATGCCGCTTTCTGAAACTTTTACAAACTCATTTGGAATTTGTGATGCTAATTGTTTACTGAAATCAAGACTAACTTCAAAAGTTTTTAAGTTTCGGTTATTTACACCAATCATATCTAAAGTTGGCATAATAGATTTTTCTAATTCTTCCTGATTGTGAACTTCCAATAAAACTTCTAAACCTAATTTCTTAGCAAATTCAGATAAGTATTTAATTTCATCGCGCGTTAAAACGGCTGCAATCAATAAAATTAAATCGGCTCCATAAGCTTTGGCTTCCAAAATCTGATATTCGTTTACGATAAATTCTTTTCGCAAAAGCGGAATATTTACCGAAGCTCTTGCTAAAAGTAAATCGTCAAGAGAACCGCCAAAATATTTTCCGTCGGTTAAAACTGAGATTCCGCATGCGCCGGCATTTTCATAGCCTTTCACAACTTCCTCAACCGTAAAATTATTGTTTATGATTG
>SEBM01000398.1 GCA_004296145.1 Flavobacterium sp. | reverse complement strand
CTAGTATAATAAACAGTATATTCATCTCCAATTTTTTGAATATAGTTGTTATTTACTTTTCCTAATCTCTCAACTGGTACAGTTTCTAAAACTTTAATTTGTGCAAACGAAACAAAACTAAAAAGTAATACGGCAAGTGTAATAATCTTTTTCATAGTGGAATTTGGGGTTAATTTTTACTAATGTTATAAGCGCCGAAATTATGAAAAAATCTATCTAAAACCATTTTTTTCTTAACATTATATTGTGAATATTAGTTAAAATTACAACAAACACAAATTAGCCAAATATAAACAACTAATAATCAGTAAATTATTCAAAAACAATGGCTTTATTATTTGTTATTTTCAATAAAAAAAGTTCTCAAAACAATTAAACTATCGCTCTTCTTCTTTCTTAACGACCTTTCTGGCTACTTCAATTTTAAACTTTTTGCCTTTCATTTTCTCATCTTTGATGTTTTTCAGCAAATCCTTTACTTTATTGTAGCGCACCGCAGCAAACGAAATGAAATCTTTCACTTCGATTAAACCTAAATCCTCTTTTTCTAATTTTCCTTTTTGAGAAAAGAAACCCACAATATCAAATTTATTGAGTTTGGTTTTCTTTCCCCCACTTATATATATAGTTTGGAATTCGGGTGGTTTTGGTAACGTTGTGGCATTATCAACATTTAGAATATCCATTTCGTAATCTACATAATCCAATTGTTTTTCACTTTCGTGAATAATCAAATAAGCCGTTCCAGATGCCTGCATACGTGCTGTACGCCCGTTACGATGTGTAAATTCATCTTCTTTTAAAGGTAAATGATAATGAATAACGTGTTTCATTTCCGGAATATCCAGACCACGCGCTGCCAGATCGGTTGTAACCAAATAACTGACGCTTCCGTTTCTAAACTGGATCAAAGCACGCTCACGTTCGTCCTGATCCATTCCACCGTGATAATAAACCGAATAAATCCCTTTTTCATTTAGCGTATCACTGATACGTTCAGCCGCATCACGGTGATTGCAGAAAATAATTGCCGATTGTGATTTAAGAGAACAAATCAGATTAAATAAACTCTGTAATTTATCTTTTGAAGGAGAAATGACCATTTTCATGGAAAGGTTTGCCTTCTCTTCTTCTTCCGGAATAAAATCCAAAACTGTTGGATTTATAACTCTGGTATATTTTGGAATTTCAATATCTGAAGTAGCCGAAACCAAAACTCTTTTATTCAGTTTAGAAAGTTTCCCGATGATAAAAGACATTTGCTCATGAAAACCCAATTGCAGCGATTTATCAAATTCATCCAAAATCAAAGTCTGAATTTTGTCTAAACGAAAAGTTCCTCTTTCTATATGGTCTGCAATTCTTCCCGGAGTTCCAATCAAAACTGCCGGCGGATTGCTTAGATTTTTAATTTCAATATCTATAGAATGGCCTCCATAACAGATATTTACTTTATAATCTGTTCCCATTTTTTTCCAAACCTGTTCAATCTGCAATCCTAACTCGCGCGATGGAACTAAGATTAAACATTGTACAGAAAGAATTTCAGGCTGCAGTAATTCTAATATCGGAAGTAAAAATGCCAGCGTCTTTCCTGAACCGGTCGGAGAAAGTAATAAAACATTGTTATCGTTAAGAATTGCATCCTGTGCAACTTCCTGCATTTCGTTTAAGCTCTCAATACCTAAATTCGAAAGTATATTGTTGGAATGGTGTTTTTTATTCATTTTGCAAAAGTAGACAAATTTGTTTCAAGTTTTCTTGGTTTCTCCTCAAGCTTCGCGATCAGCTATGCTTTGTCCATAATTTTACCGCAAAGAACGCAAAGAATTTTCTTTTGATTATGGTAACAAACGAAAGGTTCGCAAAGCTTAAAATATAAAACTTTGCGAACCTTGCGTAAATCTTTGCGCTCTTTGCGGTAAAACTAATATATTTGATTGTTTTAAAAATCCAAATTTCATGAAACTTTTCACCATTCTCTTTTCGCTTTTTACACTTTCTCTTTTCGCTCAAAACAATAAAAAATACGATACTTTTTTCGAAAAAGGAAATGGAAATCAGGCAGCAGATTATCAGGAAACCATCAATTATTATACGCTTTTAGCAAAAGATTTTCCGACGATTCAGATGCTGGAAATGGGTTTGACAGATTCAGGATATCCTTTGCACATGATTACTTTTAATCCCGAAAAGGAATTTGATTTTAATAAAATACAGAAAAACAAAGCTGTTTTATTAGTCAATAACGGAATCCACGCCGGCGAACCGGATGGAATCGATGCTACCATGCAATTGTTCAGGGATTTGGCTTTGGGAAAAATCAAAGCGCCAAAAAATACTGTTATCGTTACGATTCCGGTTTATAATATTGGCGGGGCTTTAAACCGAAATTCGACAACAAGAGCCAATCAGGATGGTCCGGAAGTTTATGGTTTTCGCGGAAACGCAAGAAATTATGACCTGAATCGTGATTTAATGAAATCAGATACACGAAACACAAAAAGCTTTGTAGAAATTTTCCAGAAAATAAATGCCGATGTTTTTATCGATAATCACGTAAGTAACGGTTCTGATTATCAATATAAACTGACGTATATCATGACACAGCACAACAAACTCGGAACTGTTTTGGGTGATTTTATGAATACCGAAATGATGCCGGCTATGGTAAAAGATCTTCAAAATAAAAAGATTGAAACTACACCTTACGTTGATTCTTTTAAAGATACGCCAGACAAAGGTTTTGGACAATTTGTTGATAGTCCGCGTTATACTACGGGTTATACTTCGCTGTTTAATACAATTGGTTTTGTAGTGGAAACGCATATGCTAAAAAAATATGCAGAACGTGTAAAAGTTACGTACGAATACATGAAATCGACAATTGATTTTATGGATGCCAATTTTCAAAAGATTAAAGAACTGCGTCTAAAAAATCTGGAACAATATCAGCCAAAGAAAAGTTATACTTTAAAATGGGAAATGGACAGTACCAAAACTACAAAATTCTCTTTTTTGGGTTACGAAGCCGGTTACAAAAAGAGCGAAGCCACAACCGGAGATCGTCTGTATTACGACCGAAGCAAACCTTATAAAAAAGATGTTCCATATATCAAAGAATTCAAATCTGTGAAGGAAATTGTGATTCCGAACGCTTATATAATTCCGCGTGGTTATTGGAATATTATTGATTTGCTAAAAAATAATGGAATTGTATATTCACAACTTAAAAACGATACTATTATTGAAGTTGAAAGTTATAAAATTGCCGATTTTAAAACAGCTCCTTCTGCTTATGAAGGACATTATATTCACCGAAATACAACGATAACTTCTAAAATAGTTAAAACCGCTTTCGCGAAAGGAGATTACATCGTTTCAACAAACCAAAAAGGGGTTAAATATTTACTCGAAGCTTTTGAACCTGAAGGTGCTGATTCGTTTTTTAACTGGAATTTCTTCGATGCGATTCTACAGCAAAAAGAACATTTTTCTGATTATGTTTTTGAAGATACTGCAGCGAAATTACTAAAAGAAAATCCGCAGTTAAAAACAGAGTTAGATTCTAAAAGACAAAATGATGCCGCTTTTGCGAAAGATGCTGAAGCGCAGCTGGAATGGATTTATAAGCATTCTGTTTATTATGAAAAGGCGCATTTGCAGTATCCGGTTTATCGTGTGCTTTAGTTTTTTTTTAACCGCAAAGAGCGCTAAGTTTTTAATTTTGAATGTGATCAAACATACAAAAGATCGCAAAGCAGTCCGTAAACATTTTTGTGAAAGTTCTAAACTTTGACAAAAATGTTTACGGACTTTTTTTTAAAACCTACAATAAGGTTAACGAATAGCTAATAAACCGCTAACTTTTTTTATTTTTTCAAAGTAGTCATTCCAATGTTTACTATCATTACTAGGATTACTTCCATCATTGTAAAAATAAATTGCTTCAATTTTACCATCTTTATCCAAAGTCAAAAGCCTTTCTTCACCATCCACTATATCTGATAATTTTTTTTCATTTAATCCTTTGTATCTTGTATAAACAGGATATTCAATATTAGAATTATCATTATGAATTGAAAAACTATTATTAAAAGAATCATTCCATCCTAGTGGCTTATATTC
>SEBM01000397.1 GCA_004296145.1 Flavobacterium sp. | reverse complement strand
ATCATGATAAATCCTTAAAACTGACTTTATATCAAAATAAAAACCCCATTTATCAGGATTTTGTATTTGATAATCAGAATAATGTTTTGACTTTTACCGAGAAAAACTTTCAAAAAGAATCCGGTTATAATATCGAATTTACATTGCCTTTTACTTATAAATTCTGGACGAACACCAATTCTTTAATTTTTAGCAGAAATAAAATAGAAGATGATTCTGCGTTGTTTAATTCGTCTAAAACGTATTTATATTATTACTCCAACAATACATTTAAACTGCCAAAAGAGTTTACGTTTGTTTTGTCTTTTTGGGGCGCAACAAAACAAAAAGAAGGTGTTTTTGAGCGAAACGCAAAATTGATTTTTGATATGTCTTTGGCAAAATCTTTTGGTAAAAACTGGAATTGCACTTTAAGCTACAATGATATTTTTAAAAATACGATTTACATAGACAAATTCACAGTAAACAATATCAGTTCGAGAGCGCGTTATTTGGTTGATGCCAATGAAATTTCAATTGCGCTTCGTTACTCTTTCGGAAAAATTAAAGAAAGCGAATTCAAAGAAAAAGCCGTTAATGAAAACGAAAACAGAATTAGATAGAAATTAGAAAATCAAAAATAAAATCCCAAATTCCAAATCCCCAGACTTAGGGAGAAAATTGGAATTTGGGATTTTAGTATTTGTTTTTTAAAAAAAATTATCCTTCGTCTTCGTCTACAATTTTTAGTATTGAGCCATCATCCGGAAGTTCTTCATCATCGTCGGTTGAATTTAATTCAAAGAAAGTAAAATACGAACCGCCATAACTTTTCTGAAAAGAATAATTACTCAAATGATCCAGTTTGGTGTATTTTGAATGTTCAATAATCATCATTCCGTCATCTTCCAATAAATCCCTTTCGAAAACCGTTAAAACAATTTTTTCAAAAGTAGCCTGATCTAAACCATAAGGTGGATCTGCAAAAATGATGTCGTAAGATGTTTTACAGTTTTCAAGAAATTTAAAAACATCACTTTTTGTCGCTGCAATTTCAAAATCATATTCTGATGAAACCTGTTTGATAAATTTTACACAGCCAAAATCTCCGTCAACAGACGTAATTGGTGCGCTTCCGCGTGAAGCGAATTCATAACTGATATTGCCGGTTCCCGAAAATAAATCCAAAACCTTTAAGCCATCAAAACTAAAATGATTGTTCAGAACATTAAATAATGCTTCTTTACTCATGTCAGTTGTTGGTCTTACAGGCAGATTTTTTGGTGGAAAAATGCGGCGCCCTTTGTATTTTCCTGAAATGATTCTCATGATTGAAATAAGATATAATGTTTTTGATTCTGAGCAGTTGAAAAACTGTTTCTTTCTTGTAAAACGTTTACATTCAGGAAAGAAACATTACGGATATATTTATACGCAATGGCATAATAAGGGTCGTTTTTGGTTATCGTACCTAATAATTCCAATTGGAAACTTTCAGGATTCAAACTCAATTGTTCTGCTGTAAAAAGCAGGTAATAAATAAAATCTTCAGGAGTCTGATATTCAAAAGAATTGAATAAAAGTAACTTTTGATTTTGCACTACAATCAATTCAAAATGATCTGGATTAAAGTTAACGATCATTTTTTTATCATCATTATTCTTTGAAGCTTCTAATATTTTTTCGATCAAAATGCTGTTAGCATGCTTATAATCAAAAGAACCAACTTCGTCAATCAGAAAATTATTGATATTTACATACGGAATATAAACCGTGTTCATTTCATAATTTGAAATGTGGTCGTAAGTAAAAAAATCAGTCTCAAAAACCTTTGTGGTATATTGTAAATAACTTCCAAGATAATCTTCATCAAACAAAGCCGAAGGAACAAAAGTCGAAAGATTGTTACTGTGAATTACAATAATATCATCATAAGTATCTTTTAATTCGGCATGTTTCTTAAAAGCGTCACTGTACAATTCTTCTATTTTTGAACCTTTTTGCGTAGGCGTAAATTCTACTTCATTAAACGAAGTTATAGTATTATTTAGCGTATCAAAACAACAAAAAGAAAAACCACTCAGCGAAACCTGAATAGAAAGTTTTTTATATTTTTTTGATGTGATATTAGTATTGTGAAATGGCATAATCTGATTTACAATTCTTTAGCAGTTGTAGTGTCAAGAATGAATTTAATTAAACACAAACTTACAAATTAAAAAGCAACAATAATAATTGCAATTTCAAAAACAACATTTTGTTAAAGTTACTTTCGTATTAAATTTTGTTTAAGTATCGTGTTCAGGCTTTGTTTATTATAAAAATATTGTGATTGAAATTGATTTTTGAAATTGCCATTGCGACTAAAAAGACCGTACTTTGTAGTTCAAATTTATACTATGAATTCAGCACTGTTTTACGGCGTTTTACAAAAAAGATTTCCTTTTGCACCAACCTATAAACAGGAGGTTTTTTTTCAAAAAATCGCTATTTTCTTAACTGAGCCTGCAAACGATACGATTTTTGTATTAAAAGGATATGCGGGAACAGGAAAAACAACAGTGATCTCTACAATTGTAAATAATCTGGGTGAAATCAATAAGAAATTTGTCTTGTTGGCACCAACCGGACGCGCAGCAAAAGTGATTGCTAATTATTCTAATACGGCTGCTTTTACCATTCATAAAAAAATATATTTCCCTAAAAAATCATCGGGTGGAGGAATTGCTTTTACCAGACAGGTCAACAAGCATAAAAACACCATTTTTATCGTCGATGAGGCTTCGATGATTTCAGACAGTACTTTAGACAGCGGATCGCTTCTGGATGATCTTATTAATTATGTCTATTCGGGAACCAATTGCAAAATGATTCTTTTGGGAGATACAGCGCAGTTGCCTCCGGTAAATTTAGATATTAGTCCTGCATTGGATACGCATACCTTAGGCGCGCATTATGATAAGGAAATCGAGCATATAGAATTAGACGAAGTAATGCGTCAGGAAGAGAGTTCAGGGATTTTGTACAATGCGACAGAATTACGCGAATTATTAAAAGAATCTTTTATAACGGAATTTAAATTTGATGTAAAAAGATTCAAAGATATCGTCAGGCTTACAGATGGTTACGACATTCAGGATGCAATAAATACAGCATACAGCAATTGGAGTATTGAAGATACGGCTTTTATTGTTCGTTCAAATAAAAGGGCAAATCAGTACAACGAGCAAATAAGAACCAGGATTTTGTTTAAAGAAAGTGAACTTTCTGTAGGCGATTTTCTGATGGTTGTAAAAAATAATTATTTCTGGCTAAAAGAAACCGACGAAGCCGGATTTATTGCGAATGGTGACATTATTGAAGTTTTAGAACTTTTCGGAATCAAAGAATTATACGGATTTAATTTTGCCCGAGTAAAAATAAGAATGGTCGATTATCCGAATCAAAAACCTTTTGAAACGGTTTTGTTATTGGATACCATTAAAAGCGAATCTCCATCTTTAACATACGAAGAATCAAATCGTTTGTATGAGGAAGTAATGAAAGATTATGAAGATGAAACGACTAAATACAAGAGATTTCAAAAGGTAAAAGAAAACGAATATTTCAACGGATTGCAAGTAAAATTCTCGTACGCAATTACCTGCCATAAATCGCAGGGAGGACAGTGGAATACCGTTTTTATTGAACAGCCGTACTTGCCAAACGGAATCGATCGCGATTATATTCGCTGGTTATACACGGCTATGACGCGTGCCAAAAATAAATTATATTTGATAGGTTTTAAAGACGAGAGTTTTGAGGAATAAAACACGTATTTCACAAATTAGCACGAATTTTTATTATATAAATGAAAAATCTTATCTGGGGCATTTTATTATTATGTTTGAATAGTTGTATCGAAAAAGATAAAAATGGAGTTAATTCTGTTTCAAAGACAATTCCTTTTTTTGATCCTGTAACTCTAGGTTCTTCAGGTGTAGATGCAAGCCTCAATATAACTGCCACATTTAGTGAATGTGGTGAGTGGGGTGGACATCGTGAAAATTTAAGAATTTATGTAAAACCAAGTGATAAGAAAAATTACTATCTCGATTATTTAACAACAAATATTAATTGCGACGAGAGAGATGAAAAAGGGTATAACATTGAAAAAATTGTCGTTCAGAAAACAATTAAA
>SEBM01000396.1 GCA_004296145.1 Flavobacterium sp. | reverse complement strand
GCATTTTATTAATTAATATAGAAATCAAAACAAGTATATTTAATACTAAATACACTTCATTCCTCGGGATTACCTTCACTTAACTTACAGCCTCACAGAAGTTAAGTGAAATGTAATATGCATCTATATCCATATTATCTTAATAAGTGCTTACTAATTCAAAATATTACATAAAAGAAAGATACAGTGCAAATCCCATCACAGTCGATTGTGCGGTAATTCCCAATTTATTATCCAATTTTTTTCATTGCAGTCATTGACTCTCTCAACCATGCTCCTACTTCTTCAATAGGATGTTGACGTATTTCTTTGTTTACTGCTATTAATACAGCATTATCAACACCGTTTGAAGTTGAGAATGGTTTTCCTATAATGTTTGTTTCCACTTTTTTCATGAATTCAGTCAACAACGGCTTACATGCGTGGTCAAATAAATAGCAACCATATTCTGCAGTATCAGAAATAACACGGTTCATTTCAAACAATTTCTTTCTTGCGATTGTGTTTGCAATTAAAGGTAATTCGTGTAAAGATTCGTAATAAGCAGATTCTTCGATGATTCCAGCCTCAGTCATTGTTTCGAAAGCTAATTCAACTCCGGCTTTAACCATTGCAATCATTAAAACTCCATTGTCAAAATACTCTTGTTCTGGAATTGCAGCTTCCTGTGGAGCTGTTTTTTCGAAGTTAGTTTCTCCTGTTGCAGCTCTCCATTTTAATAAGTTAACATCATCGTTAGCCCAGTCAATCATCATTGTTCTTGAGAATTCTCCAGAAATAATATCATCCTGGTGTTTTTGGAATAACGGACGCATGATATCTTTTAATTCATCTGCTAATTCGTAAGCTTCAATTTTTGCAGGATTAGAAAGACGGTCCATCATATTTGTTATTCCTCCGTGTTTCAAAGCTTCAGTGATAGTTTCCCATCCGTACTGAATTAATTTTGAAGCATATGCTTTATCAATTCCTTTTTCCACCATTTTATCAAAACATAAAATAGATCCTGTTTGTAATAAACCACAAAGGATTGTTTGCTCACCCATTAAATCTGATTTTACTTCAGCTACAAATGATGATTTTAAAACTCCTGCTTTGTGACCTCCTGTTGCTACAGCATAAGCTTTTGCCTGATCTAAACCAAAATCGTTTGGATCATTTTCAGGGTGAACAGCGATAAGCGTTGGTACACCAAATCCTCTTTTGTATTCTTCACGAACCTCAGAACCAGGACATTTAGGAGCACACATAATTACTGTGATATCTTTACGAATTTGCATTCCTTCTTCAACAATATTAAATCCGTGAGAATATGCTAATGTTGAACCTTGTTTCATTAAAGGCATAATGGCAGTTACTACAGATGTATGTTGTTTGTCCGGAGTAAGGTTACAAACTAAATCAGCAGTTGGAATTAATTCTTCGTATGTACCAACTTTAAAACCATTTTCAGTTGCATTTTTATAAGAAGCTCTTTTCTCAGCAATTGCATCTGCACGTAATGCATATGAAATATCTAATCCAGAGTCTCTCATGTTTAAACCTTGGTTTAATCCTTGTGCACCACAACCAACAATAACAACTTTTTTTCCGGCTAATGCTGCAATTCCGTCTGCAAATTCTGATTGCTCCATAAATTCGCAAACGCCTAATTGTTCTAATTGTAATCTAAGTGGTAGTGTGTTGAAATAATTTGCCATTTTTTTTAATAATATTTAATGATGTGTATTTAATAAATTTGGTTCTATTTAAGCGCTTCTAACATTGATGAGATTTCCATTTTCTCTTTAGAAACTGATATTCTGCCTGAACGTACAAACTGCATTATGCCGTAAGGTTTGAATTTTGCATATAATTCTTCAATTTCAGAACGTCTTCCTGATTTTGAAATCACAAAGAAATCACGCGAAACGGTTACAATTGTCGACTGGCTTTCTTTGATGATATTCTGAATCTGTTTTTCGTCAAATAATAAACTTGAAGCGATTTTAAACAAAGCATTTTCAAGATAAATTGTTTCTTCATCTGTGTGATAAAATGCTTTTATAACTTCAATTTGTTTTTCAATCTGACCGACAATATTCTGAACCCATTTTTCTGTAGTATTCACTACAATGATGAATCTTGAAACATTTTCTATTTCTGATTCTGAAACATTTAGACTTAATATATTAATGTGACGCTTTAAGAATATTCCTGATATTCTGTTAAGCAAACCAACATTATTTTCTGAATATACCGATATGGTAAACATTTTATCTTCCATTTTGTTTTAGTTTATTTTTCCCGATAAATATCGGGACTGAAACTTTTCCTAGCTTAATCTAATTTGAGAAACACATGCTCCTGTTGGAATCATAGGAAACACATTGTTTTCCTTTTCTACCATCACTTCTAAGAAATAAGAATCTTTTGAAGCCATCATTTCGGCTACAGCAGCATCCAGATCTTCGCGTGCACTTACTCTTTTAGATTTAATATGATATCCTTCTGCGATTGCAACAAAATTTGGATTGATCATTTTTGTTGAAGCGTATCTGTTGTCAAAAAACAATTCCTGCCACTGACGTACCATTCCCAAAAACTCGTTGTTTAAAACCACAATCTTCACCGGAACCTGTGTCTGAAAAATAGTCCCCAATTCCTGAATTGTCATCTGGAAACCTCCATCACCAATAATGGCTACAACTTCGCGATCCGGTCTTCCCATTTTAGCTCCAATTGCAGCTGGTAACGCAAATCCCATAGTTCCTAAACCTCCGGAAGTAATGTTACTTTTGGTTGAATTAAATTTAGCATAACGACAGGCAAACATCTGGTGCTGACCAACATCTGAAACCATAATCGCATCCCCTTTTGAGTGTTTGTTGATCATTTCAATAGTTTCTCCCATTGAAATTCCTTTGTTATTCGTTGGGCTTAATTCTTCACCAATAACTTTATCAAACTCAATTTTATATTTTTCCTTGAATTCATTATGCCAGGCTTCGTGTGCTTTTCCGTCGATTAAAGGTAATAAAGCAGTTAACGCTTCTTTTACATCTCCTAAAACGGCAACTTCTGTCTTTACGTTTTTATCAACTTCAGCAGGATCAATTTCAAAGTGAATTACTTTTGCCTGTTTGGCGTATGTTTTTAAATCTCCGGTTACACGGTCATCAAAACGCATTCCCAAAGCAATTAAAACATCACATTCGTTTGTCAATAAGTTTGGTCCGTAATTACCATGCATACCAAGCATTCCCACATTTAACGGATGTGAAGTTGGCAAAGCTGAAAGTCCTAAAATTGTCCATCCCGCAGGAATTCCTGATTTTTCGATAAAAGCTTTCAATTGTTCTTCGGCCTGACCGAGAATAATTCCCTGACCAAAAACAATAAAAGGTTTTTTTGCATTATTGATTATCGCTGCAGCTTCGGCAACTTTATCTAATTTCAATTTCGGAACCGGAACATAACTTCTGATTGAAGTACATTTTTCATAACTAAAATCAAACTCATCAAACTGTGCATTTTTAGTAATATCAATTAATACAGGTCCCGGACGTCCTGAACGTGCAATGTAGAATGCTTTTGCAATAATTTCAGGAATCTGAGAAGCTTCTGTAATTTGAAAATTCCATTTTGTTACCGGAGTCGAAATTCCGATAATATCTGTTTCCTGAAACGCATCAGAACCTAATAAATGTCTACCAACCTGCCCTGTAATACATACTAAAGGCGTAGAATCGATCTGTGCATCAGCAATTCCTGTAACTAAATTTGTAGCCCCCGGTCCTGAAGTTGCAATGGCAACTCCAACTTTTCCTGTAGCTCTTGCATACCCTTGGGCAGCATGTGTTGCACCTTGTTCGTGACGTACTAAGACGTGGTGTAACTGATCCTGAAATTTGTATAATTCGTCGTAAACCGGCATTATGGCTCCTCCCGGATATCCATAAATTAAATCTACTCCTTCTGCTAATAAACATCTTATAACGGCTTCTGCCCCTGATATTCTCATAGTATATTGTTTTTCAAAAATCAATATCAAAGTTCAATTTCAAAATTCAATGATAATCTGAAAGATCAATTTCAATTATAAATTTTAAATTGACCTTTTTTTATATTTCTATTGATTACAATTGCATTTTGTTATTGTCATTGACATTGTAATTGAT
>SEBM01000018.1 GCA_004296145.1 Flavobacterium sp. | reverse complement strand
AACAACTAAGTTTGAAAATTGGAAAAGCAGCAAGAAAAAAAGTTGAAGATACTTTTGATAAAGAAGTTTTGACGAAAAGAAATATTGAATTTTATAAAAACATAAATATTTAATTTTGGTAATACTATATCATAATAACCGTAAGGTTCTAAAAGTAGTTTCTGAAGAGAATATAGATTTGTCTTTTGATAAAAAAAGTACAATATCAGCAGTATTATTAAAACTTGCTGCTGCCTATTCTCAATCAGAAATAGTTTGGTGCCATATCGATTATCAATCTTATTTGAATTTAGATTTTATAAAACAGACTGTTTGGCAAAAAAAAATGATGTCCTACAATCCGGATGATTATAATTTTTTTGGAAAAAATATAGGTTTTATTGATGAGTCACCTTTTATTAAAATCAATAAAGAAATAAGTTATCCAACATGGCAAATGAGCAGTGCTGCCGGTGCAATAGATAGTTCTGTGTTAATAGCAATTGCAGATAAAATAAAACAGGACTCTGACTTTGATTATTATCTAAATTCAATTGCTAAAGTTTGCATGCCTTTAGGGTTATTTTGTTATTCAGAGCCAAAATTATTGTTTAGTAATTCCTTACGTGATATCTCGCCACGATCTTCAAACTTTACTCTTTTTAGATTTGTTAAGCAGCATTATAGAACAAGATGGTCTTTTTTGTTAGTGTTAAATAATATCATTTATAAATTTCGATTTCCTTTTTTTGCTCTGTTATACAGTACTTTGTTTAAAAACAGAAATAAAAATGATATTGATTTGCAAGCAGTTGAAATTAAATCTGATTTTAAAACAGACTTTCAGAGTATTGATGTTATTATTCCGACTATTGGTCGTAAAGAACATTTACACAATATTTTAAAGGATTTATCACAACAAACAATTTTACCTCAAAATATAATTATTGTAGAGCAAAATCCTGTCTCAGAAAGTACGTCTGAATTAGATTATCTTACATCTGAGAACTGGCCTTTTGCTATTAAACACACTTTTACTCATAAGGCAGGTGCTTGTAACGCGAGAAACATAGCGCTAAGTCAGATAGAAAGCGAATGGGTTTTCTTTGCAGATGATGATATCAGAATCAAAAATGATTTTATTAAAAGGGCGTTTGAATCTATTTCAGTTTATCAAAATAAAGCAGTGACTTTTAGTTGCCTGCAAAAAGATGAAAAAGCAGTTAATAAAATAGTCCGTCAATGGAATACGTTTGGATCGGGATGCAGTATTGTAAACAGCAAAATTGTAAAGAACTTATCCTTTGATATGAAATATGAATTTGGATTTGGTGAAGATTCAGATTTTGGAATGCAAATAAGAAATCACGGATGTGACGTATTATATTTTCCAAATCCGGAAATTTTGCATTTAAAAGCTCCAATTGGAGGTTTTAGAACTAAACCAAAACTCTTATGGGAAAATGATAATATCAAGCCAAAACCTTCTCCAACAATAAGTGTATATAAAATTCTGCACGAGACAGAAGAGCAGAGAAATGGTTACAAATTAATTTTGTTTTTTAAATATTATACAAAACAGTCTATTAAAAATCCGTTTACGTATTTTTTTAATTTTAAAAGAGAATGGAAACAGAGTTTTTACTTGGCGGATCAATTAATTAAAAAAGCATGAAATTCTCCTTAATTATTTGCACTTATATGCGCCCTGAACCGTTGTTGACCTTGTTGCAATCGGTTGACAAACAAAGTGTATATCCGGATGAAATTTTAATTGTTGATGGTTCTTTAAATAATGAAACAAAAATAGTTTTAAACCAAAATTCATTTAGAAATTTAGAATATTTCCTGATTGATGACAAAGACCGCGGACTTACCAAGCAAAGAAATTTCGGAATTAAAAAAGTAAAAGATTCGAGCGAAATTGTTTGTTTCCTTGATGATGATACAGTTTTAGAACCTGATTATTTTGAAAAATTACTTCAGACTTACACCTTATTTCCGATGGCTTTGGGTGTTGGAGGTTACATTACAAATGAAGTGAAATGGGAAAAAGCGCCGGAAAATTGTCAGCCAAAAATAAATGAATTTTATTTTGACGGATGGAAACGTAGTGACGGAAGCCGCTTCGTATTAAGAAAAAAACTAAATCTGGACAGTAATTGCCTGCCAGGTTTTTCTCCTTTGTATTCACATGGAAGAAGTGTTGGTTTTTTGCCGCCTTCAGATAAAATATATGAAGCAGAACAACTGATGGGAGGTGTTTCATCTTTTAAAAAATCTGTTTTTGACAACTTTTCATTTTCAACATATTTTGAAGGATATGGTTTATATGAAGATGCAGATTTTAGTTTAAGAGTTGCCAAAACAGGAAAATTATATCTCAATACAAAAGCAAAACTGTCTCATTTTCATGCCGAATCCGGTCGCCCTAATCAATACAAATATGGGAAAATGGTGGTAAGAAACGGATGGTATGTATGGAGAGTTAAAAATCCGGACCCGAAATTTAATGACCGTTTTAAGTGGAATGCAATTACTGTTTTGTTAACCATCATAAGATTTAGTAATACCTTTACAGGAAAAGATAAAAAAGCAGCTTTTACAGAATCATTAGGAAGAATGTTGGGGTGGTGGAGTCTTATATTCAATAAACCAAAACACATATAATTTTGATTTATAATTGCTTAAAATTTAAGTATGACGTTATTACAGCTTGTTAAGTCAGATTATAAAAAATGCCGAAAGTATGGCAGCAGTTTTCTTGTTATTTTATTTTTTACACAAGGATTCTGGGCAATCTTTCAGTATCGTGTAGCAAACTATATATATAGAAATGTTAAATGGCAAATTTTCAAAGTACCATTCCTTTTTCTGGCTTTAATCTGGCAGAAAACAATTGAAGTTATGACCGGAATTTCAATTCCGTATTCGGCTCAAATAGGACATTCTTTTTATATCGGTCATTTTGGCGGAATAATTATAAATTCTAATGTTCGTATTGGAGATGATTGTAATATATCACAAGGAGTAACCATTGGTGTTTCGGGGCTTGACGAAAATAGGGGAGTACCCATTTTAGGGAATCAGGTATATATTGGAGCAAATGCAGTTGTAGCAGGCAAAATTACAATTGGAAACAATGTATTGATCGGCGCATGTTCAATGGTCAAAGATTCTTTTGGGGATGATGCTGTTTTATTAGGAGTTCCTGCAATTGTAGTTTCTCAAAAAGGTTCAAAAGGATATATCTGATGAAATTATTAATTGTATCAACCGCGCCCTTAATTTATAAAGATAATTCCAGCTATGCGTATGGACCATACGTAAATGAACTGATTATTCTTAAAAAATTCTGCGATGAAATAGAATTTTGTTGCCCTGTCTGGGAAAACGAAAACGGACTTTTGATTTCGAAGATTTCTTTTAATATTCACCATCACTATAAACTAATTGACTCAAATTTAAATTCGTTTAAAAATATCCTGAAATCGATATTTTTTAGTTTTTATAATCTTGCAGTTTTATTTAAAGCGATGAAAAATTCCGATCATATTCATTTAAGATGTCCCGGAAATATTGGTTTATTGGCCTCTTTTGTCCAGATTTTATTTCCTAATAAAGTAAAGACAGCAAAATATGCCGGTAATTGGGATCCAAATAGTAAACAGCCTTTAACTTATAGAATACAAAAATGGGTTTTGAATAATACTTTTCTAACCCGGAATATGCAAGTTCTGGTGTATGGAGAATGGAAAAATCAGTCAAAAAACGTAAAACCTTTTTTCACGGCAACTTATTCGGAATCTGAAAAAGAAATTGTTCAAAAAACAGATTTAAGTTCAATAATAGAATTTACTTTTGTTGGAAGCCTTGTTTCAGGTAAAGATCCGTTGTATGCTATTAAACTGGTTGAAGAATTAGGTAAAAAAGGGAAAAATGTTTTACTGAATTTATATGGAGAAGGACCTGAAAGAAATGCTTTGGAACATTATATAAAACAAAATCAATTAGAAGATTATGTTTTTTTAAAAGGAAACCATAATAAGGAAACTATAAAAAAAGCATATCAGAAAAGCCATTTTGTAATATTGCCTTCTAAAAGTGAAGGCTGGCCAAAAGCAATTGCAGAAGGAATGTTTTGGGGATGCGTACCAATTGCCAGCAAAGTTTCCTGTGTTCCTTTTATGCTGGATTCTGGAAACAGAGGAATTTTGCTTGAAATGGATTTGCAAAAAGATTTGAAACAAATGGAAGAGCTTTTCTTAAATGAAAATGTTTTTATAGAAAAAAGTAAATCAGCAAGTAACTGGTCACAATTATATACCACTGATGTTTTTGAAACAGAAATTAAAAATCTGTTAGTAAAATGAGAATTGTACAAATTATAGATTCCTTAGAACCGGGCGGGGCGGAGCGAATGGCATTAAATTATGCAAATGCTTTAGCAAAAGAAATAAATTTTTCAGGCCTGATAGCAACCCGAAAAGAAGGCATTCTAAAGAAACAAATAGATTCTAAAGTACCTTATTTATTTTTGGAAAAGAAAAAAAGCGTTGACTTAAAAGCTGTTTTGCGTTTAAGAAAATACGTTACCAAAAATAAAATTGATGTCATTCATGCACATAGTTCTTCATTTTTTATTGCAGTATTAGTAAAGCTGACTTTGCCCAAAATAAAAATAATCTGGCACGATCATTACGGAATTTCAGATGATCTGACGGCCAGAAAAAATTTAGGGTTAAAGTTTGGTTCTCTTTTCTTTAAAGGAATTATTTCGGTTAATTCTGCTTTAAAAAAATGGGCAGAATCATATTTGTTTTGCTCTGATATTATTTACTTCCCAAATTTTATTAATGATGCCTCAAATATTCAGGAAGAATTAATTTTAAACGGTATTGAAGGGAAAAGAATAATCTGCGTAGCCAATTTGCGTCCGCAAAAAAATCATAAACTCTTAATTGAAGCGGCAGAAATAATCATTGCAAAACATCCGGAATGGACATTTCATTTGTTTGGAAAAGATTTCGAGGATGATTATTCTGAGGACATTAAAGTTCAGATTAAGAATAAGGAATTTTCGCAAAACATTTTCTTTTATGGAACTACCGATAATGTTGCATCTGCTTTAAAACAATCTGATATTGCCCTATTGACTTCTTTGTCGGAAGGACTTCCTTTGGCAGTTTTAGAATACGGTTTGTATAAATTACCTGTTGTAAGTACTAATGTTGGCGAAATTTCAAAAGTGATTACTTCTGAGAAAGAAGGAATTGTTATTGAATCTAATAACAAAAATGCATTGACTCATGCTATTGAGAATCTTATTTGGAATGAAAATGACAGAGAAGATTTGGGTTTGGCATTATATAACAGAATTAAATCAAATTATAGTGAAACAGCAATTATCAAAGAATATCTGTCATGGTTAAATTCTTTGAGTAATTTTGCTTCCTGAATAGCATTTTATAAACAATAGATGAAAAATACCAGATTATCGTATATCTTTCTTATTATAATTCACGCATTAATTGCTTTGGCGGTTTTTGCTTTGCCTTTTTTATCTAAAGTTTTAGCACTTACCTTACCAATACTTGGTTTTTACATAGTCAACAAAACAAAGAACAAGAATAATGAAGTGCTTATTATAGCTGCTTACATGATTGGTATTGAGGTTTTTCTGAGGATGACCAACGGTAACTTCAATAATGAATATATAAAATTCAATATTATTTTTTTTATGTTCATGGGGATGATTTATAGCAACTTCTCGACAAATGCATTTATTTACTGGTTTTTTATAATTTTGTTAATTCCGGGAATATTAGTCACTGCCACCATAACAAACTATAATGTTGATGTAAAAAAGTCTTTGATCTTTAATTTGTCCGGCCCGGTTTGTCTGGCAATTTGCTCTATATATACTTTTAAAAGGAAAATTCTTTTTTCTAACCTGCAAAATGTTGTAATTACAATGGGGCTGCCCATTTTAACAACAACTGTCTATTTATTTTTGTATAATCCTAGTGTAAAAGACGTTGTAACGGGAACCCAGTCTAATTTTGAAACATCCGGAGGTTTTGGTCCTAATCAGGTTTCGACCATTTTAGGATTAGGGATTTTTGTCTTTTTTACACAATTGGTACTATTTTCAAAAACAAAAAAAGAGATCTTTTTAAATGGTTTCCTTTTATTATTTGTTAGTTACAGAGGAATTGTAACTTTTTCCAGAGGAGGAGTTATAACGGCTGTTATAATGATAATTTGTCTTTTGTTTTTATTGTATTTTTTTTCAAATTCAAAAGGCAGAAGCAAATTTAGCCTGGTTTTTTTAATGACAGCTTTAATGGCAGCCGGAATTTGGTCTTATAGTTCTTTACAGACAAGTGGTCTTATCAGCAAACGTTATGCAAATCAGGATGCTAAAGGAAGAGAAAAGAAAGATAATTTGGGAGGAAGAGAGGAAATTATTGATTGGGAACTTAAAGTTTTTATGGAGAACCCAATTTTAGGTGTAGGAGCCGGGATAGGAAAAGAAATGCGTAAAGAATCATTTGGATACGATGTAGCCTCTCATAATGAAATCTCACGTATGATGAGCGAACATGGTTTGTTTGGTATCTTCGGACTTTTATTACTTTTTTTAACCCCGTTTATTCTATATGTTAATAACAGACAGCATCTCTATTTTTTATCTTTTTATGTGTTTTGGCTGTTAACAATTAATCATGCTGCCATGCGTACTGCGGCGCCTGCGTTTGTGTATGCTTTGACGCTTCTCTTTGTGCAGGTTAAGATTCCTGAAAAAGCTGAAACTTCAATAGATTAAATTCTATTTTTTTATGATACATTTGCTTTAAGTTTATTATTCCCCCAAATAACAAATAAATGTTTTCAAGCAAAAAAATTCATTTCCAAATATCGGAACGGAAAGTCCTACTTCATATTTTTGATGCTGTTTTTGTTTTATCAGCACTGTATGTTTTGAGCTTATTTCTGGATTTACAATACCTTAAATTTTCAGCTCCATACTTTTACAGACAATTTGTATTATTGTTTTATATATACATGTTCGGATCTATTTTTGAAATGTATAATTTACAAACTGCCAGTAACCAGTTTCAGGTTCTTAAAAGCACCATTTTTACTGTAACTACAACAGTAATTGTTTATTTGCTTACTCCTGTTTTATCTCCGGAACTTCCAAAACAAAGGGTTTCTATAATTGTATTTTATTTAGCCGTTCTTTTTGCACTACTAATCTGGAGATACTTATATGTATTTTTCCTTGCTTCTCACAGATTTGTTCAGAACGTGGTTCTAATCTGTGATCAGAATCAGGTAGAAGAATTGGTTTTAGGTCTTGAAAATGTCGATCCTCATTATAAAATAGTAGGTTTTGTAAATTCAGATTCACTTTCGGGACAAGATCCTGATTTTCATTATGTGAAACAAATTAAGAAACATGATTTAGAAGATTTTGTTATAAAGAATAATGTTTCAGAGATTGTAATTGCTTCTCAGGACACCAACGGAATAACTGCAGATCTGTATCAGACAATGTTACATTTACTAGAAAACGGTCATATAATCAGAGAATATACCCAAGTTTACGAAAACAAAACGCAACGTATTCCTGTACATCACATTTCAAAGGATTTTTATCGCTTTTTCCCATTCAGCCGAAGCAATAACAATAAATTATATCTTCTTTTGGTTCGTTTTCTTGAACTTGTTTTTTCTTTTATCGGCTTAGTAATCTGCGCGGTTCTGATTCCTTTTATCTCTATCGCAAATCTTATTGGTAACAAAGGAGAATTGTTTTATACACAAGAAAGAGTAGGCAGAAACGGAGTTGTTTTTGAAATATATAAATTCAGGACAATGGTTGAAAATTCAGAGTCAAATGGAGTTGTTTTTGCGACTTCAAATGACAAACGTATAACACCATTTGGCAGACTAATGCGCAAATCAAGAATTGATGAACTGCCTCAGTTTTTTAATGTTATAAAAGGAGATATGGCCCTTATTGGTCCAAGACCCGAAAGACCTTTCTTTGTAAATGAAATTGCCCAGATAATGCCTTTTTATGAAACAAGACATGTTATAAAACCAGGGCTTACAGGTTGGGCACAAGTCAATTATTCTTATGGAGAATCTATAGAAGAAAGTCTGATAAAATTACAATATGATTTGTATTACATAAAACACAGAAGTATTTTTCTGGATTTGAGTATTACTTTTAAAACCATAACAACAATAGTTTTTTATCGAGGACAGTAATCTTAGATTATAATCGGAATTCTTTTTTTGTTTCGTATAGCAACTCTTACCAAAACAAAACCGCTAGTAATTATCATCGGAAGGACAATTAAAAAATGGGCTTTATTAATCATGAAAATCGTATAAACGATTAGAAAGATTAAGTGCAAAACAGAAAATCTGTAAGTCCATCTTTTGTTCTTTGCTATTGAAAATAAAATCAAGATTAACAAAAGCGGACTGAATAAAAGAATGTTGTAATTCATTGCAAGTTCATGGTGAAGAGAATAAAATCCCATAACAACAAAAAATAGTCCCATCAAAGACAAGATCAGAAGATAGATTTTGTCTACAATCTTGTTATGAGCCAAAACTACAAAGGCTAGAATAAAAAGATAAGTATATATATTATTCCACCAGGATGTTGGTGTTTCTTTTTCGAAGCTCAAAAATGTTTTGCTTTTACCAACTAATGGCTGGTTCTGAAAAGTAGTTTTGTCTAAACTATTCTTCAATTCAAAAGGTAAAAATATTTTGGTTCCTAACTGGTCAACTTTTGTTCCGAAGATAATACTGGTTCCCAATTTTTCGTAAAAATGTCCATCAAAATAAGGAAATAATATGGATCGGTATGTTATATCTGTATCTCCTTTTTTTACAACAACATTTCCTCCCAAAGTATTATTAATAATATCTACTACCATTGAGGTGCAGTTTTTATCGATAAATTTATAAGTATAATAACGATCTTCAGAATATAAAGTAGTGTTTAATTTGTCAAAAAGCTTTTGTTTAAGATCTTGAGAAATAAGTAATTCCTGTTCAAAAACACTTCTTTTATCATAATTATATTCATTTATAAAATCAGAGAAAGAAGCCACACCTACAAAATATTGTAAATCTCCCTTTGCAAATTTTGCGACAAAATTAGGTGTCCTGAAATCAAAATTACCATAATTGTATACAACATCTAAATTGTTTCCGGGATCAGCTACGCGAACAGCGGTATGCCCAAAAAAACTATAAGATTCGTTGCCAAGTCCACAAGTTATAACGCTTATTTTTGCATCTTTCGATAATGGAAGATTTTGGCTAAAACCAATTGAAAAACTTAATAATAAACTAAAAAGTGTTATTTTGAAAATGACTTTTTTCATGATTTAAAATTTTGAGTTTAATGGTTTGTAATAATTATCTAAAGATACCTAAATCAACTTTTATAGAAAAAATATTAGAATACAAAGCAGTACTCTGATTTCCCAAATCGGTCAAGGCATAGTCTACCTGAATACCTTTGTATTTAAAACCCAGACCAATATTCGGTTGGAAATTTATCTTTTCAGTATTATCTAATTGCGTCACATTTTGAAAATTTCCTGCTCCGGCTCTCAAAAAAACAAGATCAGTATAGCCAAACTCAAAACCAACTGCAGGATCAATGCTTACTACTTTTGATGAAATAATATCATTGGTTTGCTCAAAACGCATATTCAGGTTTGTTGCCACCAATAAGCTGTAATCATTGTGAAATTCAATTAATCTCGAAACTCCCAATTGTGCTTTTGGTAAAGTGATTTCGGTACTTTCAGGCAATTCGGTATTTTCTCCCGGAATTGCATTGGCAATTTTTTCATATTCTTCTTCATCGATATTCCAAACATTATAGGTTGTTGTAATATCGCGAAGCATCAAACCAAATTTCCAGTCATTTTTTTCAAACTGAAGGCCAAAATCAAATCCAAAACCCCAGGAATTTGCAAATTTTCCGATAACACGACGAATCACTTTTGCATTTACTCCATATTGAAAACCTTCGATAGGCAACTTTCTGGCGTATGAAAAAGTAAAGCCATAATCTGCAGTAGAAAATAAACTAATCCTGTTGTAATCAATATTTCCTTGACTGTCAATTAATTCTGTTGTGTCTAAAATATCATCTACACCAAAACGAATCATAGAGATTCCCCAGGCACTTCTTTCGTCAATTGGGCTTGCATAGCCAATGTAATCGTACTGTGCAATATTTGCAAAATAATTTGCATGCATTAACGAAATCTGATGATCTTCAAGATGCGTAAGTCCGGCCGGATTCCAGTAAACAGCGTTTACATCATCTGTCGAAGCAACCACAGTACTCGACATTCCTAACGCGGCAGCATCAACACCGATATTCATAAACTCATTCGAATATTTTCGAACAGTTTGTGCATATTGTGCAGTGCAACTCCAAAATAATAAAAACACAAAAAGTTTCTTCAACTGCTATTTTTTTGTAAACCTGAGTCTATTTTTAATTTTTATCAAAAATATAATATTTTACTCATCTAATTTCCTCCTTTTGAGAAATATTGCGAAACTCAGAATTTCAGATAAAAAACTTATGTAAAAAGAAATTTTAGATACGGGTTATTATGTTAAATTTGTTGTTCACGATTATCAAACTTTCAAACATGAATATTAAAAAACACATTCCAAACCTAATTACATTAATCAACCTTTTTTGCGGCTGTATTGCAGTAGTTTATATTTCAGAAGCCATTAGGACAGATAATTCTGATTACTACTTATTGGCTTTTTACATGGTTTGTTTAGGAATCTTTTTTGATTTTTTTGATGGATTTTTTGCCAGATTGTTCAAAGTTTCAAGTCCGCTTGGATTACAACTGGATTCTTTGGCAGATATGGTAACAAGTGGAGTTGCTCCGGGTTATGTTATGTACAGCTTATTTGCCAACAGTGGACATGAATTAGGAACAAGCCCATATATTCCTTTCTTAGGGTTTATAATTACTCTGGGGTCTTGTTACCGTCTTGCTAATTTTAATATTGATACCCGTCAGACAGATTCATTTATAGGTTTGCCAACTCCTGCGAATTCACTTTTTATTTTGAGTTTGCCTTTGGTTATCAAATTTTCAGATTCTTTAATGATGTTTGAAATCCTGACAAATCAATGGGTTTTATTAGTAATAACATTAGTAAGTGCATATATTTTAAATGCTGAAATCCCGTTGTTTTCTTTAAAAATTAAAAAATTTAACTTCAAAGACAACGCACTACAAATGACCTTTTTGTTGATTTCTTTTGTCTTGTTGCTTCTGCTTCATTATATCGCAATTCCTGTCATAATTGCTTTTTATGTGTTGTTATCGGTAATCAATAATTTGTTTTTGAAAAAGTAATTTTATCAATGGCAAGAAAACCAGCTAGAAGAACACAGAATTATAACCGAAAATCAAACTCAGGATCTTCGATAGGAAAATTTTTTCGGTCACTAACTATTATTTTATTTATTGGACTTTTTCTTGGAGTCGCTTATCATTACCGCCGCGGACTGGCTTATTATTTGGGTTTTAAAACTAAACATAAACTTACCGAAAAAGAAATCGAAGACAAGCGACTTTCTGATGTACGAAATTTTCAGGTTCTTGCCAAACATGAAGGAAAATCAATCGGTTTGGATGTTTCTGAATATCAGGGCAAAATCAGTTGGTCTTACGTCGATACTTTAGAGCAAAAATACCCATTAGATTTTGTGTTTATCAGAGCCACTGTAGGCAGGGACAGAAAAGACTTTCAGTTTAAACGAAATTGGATTGGCGCCAAAGAAAATAAAATGATTCGGGGAGCGTATCATTATTACCGTCCAAATGAAAATTCTATAGAGCAGGCTGATCTTTTTATTAAAACAGTAAAACTGGAAAAAGGTGATTTGCCACCTGTTTTAGATATAGAAAAACTTCCAAAAAATCAATCTTTGGATAGCTTGAAAAAAGGATTGAAACGCTGGCTTTTAAAAGTAGAAGACCATTATAAAGTTCGTCCGATAATCTATACCGGTGAACGATATTATTCAGATTTTCTTAAAGAGGAATTTGGAGAATATTTGTTTTGGATAGCCAATTATAATTTTTACAGAGAAAAAATAGAAGACGACTGGCTGTTTTGGCAATTTACAGAAAAAGCAACTGTTCCGGGAATTGAACGTACAGTTGATATAAATATTTACAACGGAGATTTACAACAGCTGCAGTTTATAACTGTTGATTAAAGTATTCAGTCGCAGTTTTTAGTATTCAGTCTCGGTACTGGAAACTAAAAACTGCGACTGAAAACTATTTTTAAAATTCTAATTTCTTTTTACGTAACTCGAAGTTTTGTCCAAGATATACACGGCGAACCATTTCATCTTCAACCAATTCTTCCGGAATTCCGGCTTTTAGAATTCCGCCTTCAAACATTAAGTATGTTTTATCGGTAATGGCTAACGTTTCCTGAACGTTGTGATCGGTAATAAGGATTCCGATGTTTTTATTTTTTAACTGCGCTACAATTCGCTGAATGTCCTCAACCGCAACCGGGTCAACTCCGGCAAAAGGCTCATCCAACAAAATAAATTTGGGGTCTGTTGCCAAAGCGCGTGCGATTTCGGTACGACGTCGCTCTCCTCCCGAAAGTAAATCACCACGGTTGGTTCGAATATGTTCTAAACTAAATTCTTCAATTAAGCTTTCCATTTTTGCAATTTGAGCTTCTTTAGAAAGATCTGTTAATTGTAAAACACTCAGGATATTATCTTCAATACTTAATTTTCTAAAAACAGAAGCTTCCTGCGCCAAATAACCAATTCCCTGTTGTGCACGTTTGTACATCGGGTAATCGGTAATATTAAGATCGTCCAGGTAAATATTTCCCTGATTTGGTTTTACCAATCCAACGATCATATAAAAAGAAGTTGTCTTTCCGGCACCGTTTGGTCCCAAAAGTCCAACAATTTCTCCTTGATTTACTTCAACAGAAATTCCTTTTACAACACTTCGGCCTTTATAGGTTTTTATTAAATTATCGGCTCTTAGCTTCATTTTTTTTAATTAGATAATGTGTCAATTTGATAATGAGATAATTACTATCTCTGTTGGCAAAATAAGATAAAATAAATCAATCAATTAAGCGAATTAACATATCGTATGAAAATTATCTAATTGACTAATTATTAAATTATCTAATTGTCTTGTTCTTCAAGAGCTTCCCAAAATTCGTAAGCTCTTCTTAAATGTGGAATTACAATTGTTCCTCCAACCAAAGTTGCGATTCCCATAGCTTCCATCATTTCTTCTTTTGTAACACCTTCTTTGTGACTTGTTTCCAGATGATATTTTACGCAGTCATCACAACGCAAAACAGCAGATGCTACTAATCCTAAAAGTTCTTTTGTTTTTACATCAAGAGCTCCCGGAGCGTATGCATTGGTATCAAGATTAAAAATTCTCTTTACAATTTTGTTATTATCTGCAAGCAGTTTTTCGTTCATTTTAGAACGATAGTCGTTAAATTCTTGAATGATATCAGACATTTTCTTTTAATTTATTTTTATAAACAATCTTCGAAATCAGGATGCTTATCTCATAGATAATCAACATAGGGATTGCAACAATTGTCTGGCTCACAACATCTGGTGGCGTTACAATAGCAGCAATAATTAAAATAATTACTACAGCATATTTCCAATATTTTCTTAAAAATGCAGGGGTTACAAGTCCTAATTTGGTTAAGAAATAAATGATAATTGGTAATTCAAAAAACAATCCACTGGCCAAAACACTTGTTTTTACCATTCCCATATACGATTCAATTGTAAATTGATTGACAACAACTTTACTGATGGAGAAAGTGGCCACGAAATTGACAGACATCGGAATTACAATGTAATAACCAAATACAACTCCCAAAAAGAAAAGTAACGATGAAGTGAAGATAAACACTTTTGCATTTTTTCTTTCTTTTTCATACAAAGCCGGGCTGATAAACTTCCAAAGTTCCCATAAAATATAAGGGAAACTTAGAATAAATCCGGCCAGAATACACATCCATACAAAAATATTGACCTGACCTTCCATTTCGGTATTCTGAATAATAAAATTCAGTTCGGTAATACAAATGCTGTCTGCAAATCCTAATTGATGGGATAGATCACAAAACCACACGTAGGTAAAAAATGTGGGCCTTGTTGGGGCTAGTATTATTTCGTCAAACAAATAATCACTAAAAAAATAAGTCACAATTCCCATTACAATAACTGCAATTGTGCTTCTAACTAATAACCATCTTAGTTCTTCAAGATGGTCTAAAAATGACATCTCGCCAAGGTTTTTCTTTGCCATTATACGATTCCTTCTTTTAAAATGTCATGTAAGTGTAATACTCCTTTGTACTCGTCATTGTCAGCAACAATTAATTGTGTTATTGAAAAATCTTCTAAAATATTTAAAGCGTCAACCGCCATTGTTTCTGACGAGACTAATTTAGGATTTTTTGACATAATATCTCTTGCCGTTAAGTCTGCAATAGTATCTACGTCATTTAGCATTCTTCGGATGTCTCCGTCGGTAATAATTCCGATAATTTTATTATTTTCTATTACAGCAGTTACGCCCAGTCTTTTTTCTGATATCTCAAAAATAACTTTTTTAACTGAGGTTTCAGGTGTAACCATTGGTTTTAACGAATGTTCAATCATGTCCTTAACGCGAAGCAATAGTTTTTTTCCTAAAGCACCACCCGGATGATAGACTGCAAAATCTTCTGGTTTAAAATCGCGTATTTCCATCAAACAAACCGCAAGGGCATCACCCATAACAAGTTGTGCTGTAGTGCTGTTTGTAGGGGCAAGATTAATAGGGCAGGCTTCTATGTCAACAGTTGTGTTCAGTACATAATCGGAGCCTTTTGCTAAAAAGGAAGTTATATTTCCGGTCATCGCGATCAGGATGTTCCCAAATCTTTTTAACAACGGAACAAGTACTTTAATTTCAGGACTGTTCCCGCTTTTAGAAATGCAAATGATAATATCTTCTTTCTGAATCATGCCCAAATCACCGTGAATAGCTTCTGATGCGTGCAGGAACATAGAAGGAGTCCCTGTAGAATTAAAAGTAGCGACCATTTTTTGTGCAATTATGGCGCTTTTTCCTATGCCGGTAACTATTAATCGGCCTTTTGTTTCATAAATGCGTTGGGTTACTTCGTAGAAATTTTCGTCCAGAAAATCAATTAGCTTTATAATTGCTTCACTTTCAGAGAGTATTGTTTTTTTTGCTATCGCTAATATATTTTCTTTTGAGATCAAAACAGAATGTTTAAAATTTGTATGTATAAAAGAAAGTTGTATCTTTATGTGTTGCAAATTTATACAAAATACCCTTAATATAAAGAATGAATTCAAACGAAATTGAAATACACAAGGAATTAAAGAAGTATTTCGGCTTTAGCCAATTTAAAGGCTTGCAGGAGCAAGTCATTACGAGTATCTTAGGTAAAACGAATACTTTCGTGATTATGCCTACAGGCGGTGGAAAGTCTCTTTGTTATCAATTACCCGCTTTAATTCAGGACGGAACGGCAATTGTTGTTTCTCCCTTAATTGCTTTGATGAAAAATCAGGTTGACGCTATACGAAGTCTTTCGTCTGAAAACGGAATCGCGCATGTATTGAATTCCTCCCTTACCAAAACTGAAATTGCCCAGGTTAAAAAAGATATAACTTCCGGATTGACAAAGCTTTTATATGTAGCTCCGGAATCGCTTACAAAAGAAGAATATGTTCAGTTTTTACAAAGTGTACCAATTTCATTTGTTGCTATAGATGAAGCACACTGTATTTCAGAATGGGGTCATGATTTTAGGCCAGAATACAGAAACCTGAAAAATATAATAAAACAATTAGGTCAGGTTCCTATTATAGGTCTTACGGCAACTGCAACGCCAAAAGTTCAGGAAGACATTCTTAAAAACCTGGATATGTCTGATGCTAATACTTTTAAAGCATCATTCAACAGACCAAATTTATATTACGAAGTACGTACAAAAACAAAAAATATAGAATCGGATATTATTCGGTTTATCAAACAACACAAAGGCAAATCAGGAATTATCTATTGTCTGAGCCGTAAAAAAGTAGAATCTATTGCCGAAGTTTTGCAGGTAAACGGCATTAGTGCCGTTCCGTATCACGCAGGTTTAGACGCTAAAACCAGAGCAAAACATCAGGATATGTTTCTGATGGAAGATGTAGATGTTGTAGTAGCGACAATTGCATTCGGAATGGGAATTGACAAACCGGATGTTCGTTTTGTAATTCACCACGATATTCCAAAATCGTTAGAAAGTTATTATCAGGAAACCGGCCGCGCAGGACGTGACGGCGGAGAAGGGCATTGTCTGGCTTACTACTCTTATAAAGATGTAGAAAAACTGGAGAAATTCATGTCCGGAAAACCAGTTGCCGAACAGGAAATTGGTTTTGCATTACTTCAGGAAGTTGTGGCTTACGCCGAAACTTCGATGTCGCGCAGAAAGTTCTTATTGCACTATTTTGGTGAAGAATTTGACAGCGAAACAGGCGAAGGTGCCGATATGGACGACAACGTTCGTAATCCGAAAAATAAAATTGAAGCCAAAGAACAAGTAGTTAGATTATTGGAAATCGTTCGCGATACCAAACATATTTATAAATCAAAAGAAATTGTGTTTACCTTAATAGGGCGTATCAATGCGGTTATTAAAGCGCATAAAACAGATACACAGTCTTATTTTGGTGCAGGTTCTGATCACGACGAGAAATACTGGATGGCCTTATTAAGACAAGTTCTTGTAACAGGTTATCTGTCAAAAGATATCGAAACCTATGGTGTGATAAAAATTACGCAAGAAGGTTTAGATTTTATCAAAAGTCCCGTTTCATTTATGATGTCTGAAGATCACGAATACAGTGAAGCCGAAGACGAAGCAATTGTAACAGGTTCAAAATCATCTGCAACTGCCGATGAAGTTTTGATGGGAATGCTGCGTGAACTTCGTAAAAAAGTAGCCAAAAAATTAGGAGTTCCTCCGTTTGTGGTTTTTCAGGATCCTTCTCTTGAGGATATGGCTTTAAAATATCCAATTACTTTACAGGAATTATACAATATTCACGGTGTTGGTGAAGGAAAAGCCAAAAAATACGGAAGCGAATTTGTGGCTTTAATTAGTCGCTATGTTGAAGATAATGATATTATTCGCCCGGACGATTTAGTTGTAAAGTCTACCGGAGTAAACTCTGCCAATAAACTATACATCATTCAGAATATAGATAGAAAACTGTCATTAAAAGATATCGCTTCCGCGAAAGGATTAACGATGGACGCGTTAATCAAAGAAATGGAAATGATCGTTTATGCAGGAACTAAACTTAATATCAAATATTGGCTTGACGATATACTTGACGACGATCAGCAGGAAGAAATACACGATTATTTCATGGAATCTGAATCTGATAAGATCGAAGACGCGCTTAAGGAATTCGACGGCGACTATGATATTGACGAATTAAGATTAATGCGTATTAAGTTTATT
>SEBM01000395.1 GCA_004296145.1 Flavobacterium sp. | reverse complement strand
GATTCAAATAAATTATTTTAAACAATCTTGTCATTTCGACGAAGGAGAAATCACACTAGAAATTCCGCAGCAAATTGCCAATCTTTGTAGAGTTACGAGTGTGATTTCTCCTTCGTCGAAATGACACAAATTGAGAGTATAAAAAAAAAGCCGCAAAGAAATAAACTTTGCGGCTTTGTAACTTTGAACCTTTGCAGCTTAAAAATAAAATCCAAAAGATCCTTTTACAGCAAATTTATTAGCATCGGGAGTATTTAGATAACTTCCTCTCCACGAGAAATCTATTCTGAATACTTTGAATATATTTCCGATTCCGGCATTGTATTCCCAATATACGTTTTCTGGTGCAACATATGGTTGGTCTGATGCATTGATTGCTCTGTTCGCATCTGAGATTGTACCGTGAACAGCTTTTATACCAATAAATTCTCTCCAGTTTAACTTTCTCATAAACGGAACTCTCGCAAATAATCTTCCTCCAAAATCATGATTCCATTGCAAGGTTGTATATTGATCTGTAATGAATTCGTAGAAATTCAAATTACTAAATGTATTTTCTATCGTAAAATAAGTCTGGTTTCCGGGAATTACACTCATTAATCCTAACGGAATAGTTCCAAAGGTTTTTCCTGTTTCCAAAATAATATTTGATCTTCCTAAAGGTCCAATGATGATTGGCTGTTTATAAAAAACCTGTATTTTTTCGTATGCAAAATCACTGTCCAGAACTCCCTTAAGACCATAACTAAAGTTTACAAAGAAATGACTGAAAGGGCTGTCTACTAAATCTCTTTCAACACCAAAACCAATTGTTTTTCGGTTTGGCATATATTCAAACTGAATATTCGCTTCTGATTGTTTTACATCACTTTTGACAACTCCAGTCGGATTTGCAGCTGTTGGCAAAGTGGTGTAATAATCTAAACTAAATGTTGGCGATGCCGATTCTAAAGTTCTATATGAGAAACCAGCCGAAACTACAAAATTCTTTTTAGGCTCCATTTCTAAGGAAACGTTACTCAAATTAATATTGGTTAATTTTCCGTTACTTCCCGTCGTGAATAATGCTGATGAAGCAAAACTTCTTCCTAAAATATCATTTGTTGTCGTTAAACTGGCACCAATTTGCTCAATGTCGCGCCTGTTCCCTCCGGAAATAATGATTCGGTTTTTCTTATCAACCATCCATTTTCCTGAAACACCATATTTAAATTTATTATCGTCAAATCCATAAGCTGTGTAAGCTTGTACACGCCATGAATCATTTGGTCCAAAATAAGTTCTTCCTCCTACTCTTAATCTCAAACCTTCGACTTCATTATATCCGAAAGTAGAAAAAATAGGCCCGTAATCGAAGTTCTTAAATTCGACATAACCACTACCTAAAATCGAGACGAGACTATATAACTGCTTAAATCGCTTGACGGTTTGCAGTGTGTCGAGCATTTTATAAATTCCCTGTTCGTCTTTGTTGAGTTTTTCAAACCGGTTTTCTTCCCAAAATTCATCGGGTCGTTCGTATACGGCATTATCTATAAAATTGACTTCTTCCTTATAAAATTTATCAGGTTTCGGGATATTAAATTTGTGGTTTCTAAACAAGGTTGTCCTTTTACCATAAACCCCTTTTGATTTTTCTTTTTTATTTAAAGCAAAATCAGACATCATATAATCGCGGGTCAGTAAGAAAACAGAATCATTTTCTACCTCAAATTCCTGCTCGATATAAATATCTTTTACCCAGTTAATATTAGCACTTTTGGTAACGCCCATATTAATTTTTTTGATGGCAAAAGTGGTGTCATTTACCCAAAAATCTCCTTTAAAAGTTAATTCGTTTTTACGTCTCGGGTAAAAGACGATATTATAACACCATTTTTTATCTATAAATGTACTGTCTTTTAATACATAATTATAAACATCAATTCCTGTTCTTGAGAGCGGACTTGTAAAGCTTTTATCAAAGAATTTAAGGTGATTATCATAAATATTATAATCTGAATAAAGGTCTTTTACAAAAGCCAGAATCTGTTGATTCCCATTAAATCCTGATGTTTTGCTTCCGGTTAGATTTTCCTTTGTTTTTTTCAGTTTATTATCACCGTAAACATCATAAACAGATTCGTTGATAAAAATTGGCAGGTATGTTTTTCCTGTAACATCAGATGTATCAACATGGTCAAAAACAAACTCCATTCCTTTAAAGAGTTTATTTTTCATAAAAGCACTGTCAATCGTGTTCATATCAAACTCGACTTTTTCGTACTTCTGCATCTGATATTGACTGAATTGGTACAATCCGTTTTTACGTTTGCGCTCCCAGATTTTTCGTAAAATATCAAGCGCCGGATTGTTCTTTTTTGACGTTTTTCCGGTAAAAATTACGACTTCATTTAATGCTTCGGCTTCGCCTAAAACAATTTTAAAATCGTAGTTTACAGCTTTTTCCAGCTTAATTTCCTTATCAGAAAAACCTGCTGAACTTACTATTAATGCGGTATATGTATTTGGTGATTCAAGGTAAAAACGACCGTCTTCGTTAGAAACTATTCCTGTGTTTGATCCTTTAAAAACTACATTCGCAAAGGGAATTGGCTGATTGGATTTATCCAAAACAATCCCACTCACTTTAGTTTGTGCAGTAACAATATTTGCAAGTGCAAATAGAAAAAATAGGCAGAGAAAAAGTATTCTTTTCATAATCCGGCAAAAAAAAACTTCATCAATTAATATGACTGATGAAGTTTTGTAAGTATGTTTATTGAACTATTTGTACATTACTTTCTTTACTGCTTTTACTACATCAGCTGCATTTGGCAACCAGTCTTTTAGTAAAACAGGAGAGTAAGGTGCAGGCGTGTCTGCCGTAGTAATACGTTGAATTGGCGCGTCTAAGAAATCAAAAGCTTGTTCTTGTACGATATAAGTGATTTCAGAAGAAATACTTGCGAATGGCCATGCTTCTTCTAAGATTACTAAACGGTTTGTTTTTTTAACTGATTTTAAGATCGCTTCATTATCCATTGGACGAACTGTTCTTAAATCGATAATTTCACATGAAATTCCTTCTTTAGCCAATTCATCAGCAGCGATAAAAGCTTCTTTGATGATTTTTCCGAAAGAAACAATAGTTACATCTTTTCCTTCACGTTTAATATCTGCAACTCCTAGTGGAATTGTATATTCTCCGTCTGGCACTTCACCTTTGTCACCATACATTTGCTCAGATTCCATAAAAATTACAGGATCGTTATCGCGAATTGCAGATTTCAAAAGTCCTTTTGCATCATAAGGTGTAGAAGGCACAACAACTTTAAGACCCGGAGTGTTTGCAAACCAGTTTTCTAAAGCCTGAGAGTGAGTTGCTCCTAACTGACCTGCAGAAGCAGTTGGTCCGCGGAAAACAATAGGCACATTAAATTGTCCACCTGTCATCTGACGCATTTTAGCAGCATTATTTATAATTTGATCAATACCAACAAGACAGAAGTTAAAAGTCATGTATTCTACAATTGGTCGGTTTCCGTTCATTGCAGAACCTACCGCAATTCCTGTAAAACCAAGCTCAGCAATTGGAGTATCAATGACTCTTTTTTCGCCAAACTCAGCAAGCATTCCTTTTGAAGCTTTGTAAGCTCCATTATATTCTGCAACTTCTTCGCCCATTAAATATATGGATTCATCGTGACGCATTTCTTCGCTCATCGCTTCACAAATGGCCTCTCTAAATTGTATTGTTCTCATATTTATATTGTATGTTGAATTTTCTGAAGAGCAAAAATAAATATTTTAAATAACTTAAAAGCATAAATTGAATTTAAAATCACACTAACATCTGTATCACCTGACGTTTTAACTTTAAAAAAAATATTGTGACGTTTACGAAATCGATATAAATGTCGTTTTAACGCTTCAGATCATTTTCCTGACAAACTTATCTTAATTTGTGAATTCAAAATACTAATGAAATTATTTTCTTAAAACGTAATGACTAAAAATATAGTGTTTTAAAAAATAAATTTAGCATCTGTCATTTTGCCAGACTTTACAAAATCCCTAAGAATGAGCATCAATAGGTATATTTTCATTTTTATTTTATAACCAAAGTAATCAAAAATTCAGAATCTTCGAAAACGTAATAGTTTTTAAAAAATATTATGCACGCATAGTATATTA
>SEBM01000017.1 GCA_004296145.1 Flavobacterium sp. | reverse complement strand
ATAATTAAGTATCTGTTTGAAATTTCTTTTCTCAAATGTATTTATTTTTTCTTACAAATTATAAATAAGAATCTTGAAAGATTTCTTATTTGTCATAATAAATATATTATGATCCCATACGAATAAAGAAATTTTAATATGGTCTAGTAAAAAAAAACAGCCCTCCAAATAGAGAGCTGTCCTTAGGCAAATTTTCAAAATTTGCATTCCTAAGAATGCGTACAGTTAATGGTAATCTACTATAGAAGGCTAAACGTAGGTTATTCGTTTATAATATCTCCTTCTTTAGTTTCTTCGCTGGCAATTTTTACCAGTTTATCGTTGCGGTCCAGATCTCCGAAAATTTCAATTTTATCGTCGATTTCCCTTCCTTTTTTAACTTCAATTTTTTGTGCTTTGTGGTCAATTACCCGAACTACAAAAAGACCTTCGGCAGAATTGATCAATGCCGATTTCGGGATTACAAATGTGCTGTCTTTCGCGTTAAGCGGTAACAAAACTTCGGCAACCATTCCTGGTAATAAATTTCCTTTTGTGTTGTGTACGTCCATTTCTACGCGCTCCGAACGCAGTTTTAAATCTAAAGCTCCCGACATTCTCTGAATTGTTGCTTTAAAAGTATCCGGTAAAGATTTTACATTAAAACTCATTTCGTCGCCGTTGTGTAAATATCCTGTGTATAATTCTGGAATAGAAACCGCCAGACGCAATTTGTTTTGCTGCTGAATCGTCAATAAAGGCAAATCGGATCCTTTTCCTGCCGGACCAACAAATGTTCCTAAATTGACATTTCTTGCCGATACAACACCGTCAAAAGGAGCACGGATTTCAAGATAACCTCTTATAATCGAAACTTCTTTGTGCGCTGCAATTGCTGCCTGATATTGTGCGTAATCAGAATTTTTCTTTCCGTTTGCCATTTCTAAATCATTTTTAGAAATAGTTCCTTCTACTTTGCTGGTTTCGTACAAACGGTTGTATGTGCTTTTGCTGGTTGCATAAATGGCTTCCATCGATTTTAATCTCGATTCGGCTGCAGCCAGTTGCGAAGAGATTTCAGGCGCTTCCAAAACAATTAAAAGCTGTCCTTTGGTTACTTTAGAACCAATATCTACTTTTAGAGTTTTTACGAAACTGCTCACTTTAGCATATAAATCTACTTGTTGAAAACCGGTTAATTCAGCCGGTAAACGCAATTCTGTTGTTAGTTTTTCTTTGGCAAGAAGAAACGTTTCTACCTTCGGCTGGATTTCTGTTGCCGCAGCTTCTTCTTTTTTCTTTGATTCACAACTGCTTAAAACAACTAAAGCGGTGAATATTAATGCGATTGATTTTATGCTATTATTTTTCATTTTTTGGTTTTAATGATGAGATATAATGGATGCTTTCTTCGTCTTCCGGATCTAATGAAACAGATTGTGTCGATGTTTTTTCTTGTGCCCAGGCAAATATCTGCGGAAGGATCAATAATACGGCAAAAGTAGAGAATAATAATCCGCCGATAACCGCTCTTCCCAACGGAGAAACCTGATCGCCACCTTCGCCATGACCAATTGCCATTGGTAACATTCCCGCAATCATCGCCACAGAAGTCATGATAATCGGACGAAGACGCAACGCTGCAGCTTCACGAGCCGATTCTAAAGCATTTCCATTTATTTTTCGAAGCTGTTCTGCATTCGTGACCAGTAAAACGGCATTGGCAATAGAAACCCCAACCGACATAATGATTCCCATATACGATTGTAAGTTAAGCGTAGAACCTGTGATCGTCAGCATTAATAACGCTCCTAAAACTACCGCCGGAACTGTTGTTAAAATAACCAGCGAAACTTTGAACGACTGAAAATTAGCGGCTAACATTAAGAAGATTACAAAGATGGCAACCAATAACCCAACCTGCAAACTGCTTAATGTTTCGCTTAGTACTTTACTTAATCCAATTGGCGAGATAAACAAACCACGAGGTAATTCGCCCAAAGAACTAATTGTTTTTTCCACATCTTTTGCTGCCGTTCCTAAATCGGTCTGGCTGATGTTGGCTGTAACTGTAATGTACGGCATAGCCCCTAAATTATCATTTTCACCACTTACATAAGTAGGTGTAATTTTTGCTACGTCACTCAAAACCGGACGAAGTGAATTCTTTAATACCGGAATTTCTCCAATATCGGTTTTGCTTTTCATTTTATTTAAAGGAACCTGAACCTGAACATTGTATGATAATCCGGCTCTTTCGTCTACCCACGTATTTTTTTCGGTATATCTTGATGATGAAGTAGAAGCGATTAACGATCTTGAAATATCATTCATATCCACTCCCAATTCAGCTGCACGTGTTCTGTCAATATCAATATTCATGGCAGGATAATGAATCGGCTGTCCGATTTGTACGTCTCTGAAATAGGAAATTGCTTTTAGTTTATCTACAATTTGATTGGCGTACAATTCATTTCGTTTTTTGTCTTTTCCGGCAATTCGAACTTCGATCGGAGTCGGTGATCCCTGACTCAAAACTTTGTCTGTTAATTCGATAGGTTCAAAAGAAAGTTTAGTATCTGGTAATAATTTTTTGATTCTTGCTCTAAAATCATCTTTAAAATCATCCATGTCAACATGGTATTCTTTTAAACTTACCTGAAACACTGCTTCGTGAGAACCCGCCATGAACAAGTAAATCGGGTTGATGGAGAATAGAGAAGGGTGCTGTCCAACATAAACAGATGAAATTCCGATATGTTCTTTTCCTACCATTTTTTCTAATTCTTTCAGTACGATAACAGCCTGTTCTTCGGTACGTTCCAGACGTGTTCCGTCAACGGCACGAATTCGTAGCTGAAACTGACTTGAGTTTACTTTCGGGAAAACATCTTTTCCGATAAAAGAAATAAATACTATAGCCAGAACCGTTGCAGAAACCAGATAAACAATACTCGTTATTTTTTTATGAACGAATAAACGATCTAAAGTTCGCATAAAACGGATTCTGAATCTTTCAAAAGCCCCGATTTTTCCATCTTTATCGGTATCGTCTCTTTCCACCATTACTTTTTTCTGAGAGATTAAATCTTTCTCAGATTCAGGCGTTAATCCACATTGATTAAATTCTGCTTCGTCGTCTGTAATGTTTGGTTCATGTTCGTGTTTTGCATGTCCTTTCATCATCCAGTTCGCCATTACCGGCACGAAAGTCTGAGAAAGTAAAAACGAAATAATCATTGAGAATCCGATTGCCAAAGCCAACGGTAAGAATAACGCTCCCGGAATACCAACCATGGTAAATGCCGGTGCAAATACCGCCAGAATACAAAGTAAGATCAATAATTTAGGCAAAGCAATTTCCTGACAGGCATCCCAAATGGCGAGTGCTTTTGGTTTTCCCATGTCAAGATGCTGGTGAATATTTTCAATTGTAACCGTACTTTCATCCACCAAAATACCAATGGCAAGAGCAAGTCCGCTCAGAGACATTAAGTTGATCGTTTGCCCGAATAATTTAAGGAATAAAACCCCAGAAATAATCGAAATCGGAATCGTCATAATTACAATTAAAGCTGCACGACGGTCACCAAGGAAAAGCAATACCATTAAACCGGTTAAAACCGCTCCGATAATTCCTTCTGTAATCAAACTTTTTACCGAGTTGATTACATAAACCGACTGGTCAAATTCATAAGATAATTTTACATCTTCAGGAAGTGTACTCTGAATTTTAGGCAATTCTGCTTTTAATTTCTGAACCACATCCCATGTCGATGCATCTCCGGCTTTTGCAATACTGATATAAACCGAACGTTTTCCGTTTACTAAAGCATAACCTGCTGTAACGTCTGCACCATCTTTTACTGTGGCAACATCACCCAATTTTAAGTTCTGAACACCGCCCTTAAACAACGGAATCTGTTCGAAATCTTTAACTTCTTTAATGGTATTATTGGTTGGTGTAATGTAGTTTTTGTCGCCCATTCTCACATTTCCTGAAGGAGCCGTCTGGTTGTTAATACGAATCGCTTCAACAATCTGGTCCGGCGTCATATTATGAGAACGCAATAAATCAGGATCAACGTTTACCTCAATTGTTCTTGGGCTTCCGCCGAAAGGTGCCGGAGATAATAATCCCGGAATAGAGGTAAAGGAAGCACGAACATAAACGTTGGCCAAATCCTGTAATTCGTTGTTTGATCTTATTTTAGAACTCAAAACCAATTGTCCAATCGGCAATGAAGAAGCATCAAAACGAATGATAAACGGAGGCTGTGTTCCCGGAGGAAATGCCGCCTGAATCCTGTTCGAAAGCGCACTTAATTCGGCAGCAGCCTGTGCCATATTAGTTCCTTCGTAATAAGTTAATTTCATAATCATTAACCCCTGTATGTTTTTGGTTTCTACCGATTTGATACCGTTAGAAAAGGGTAAAATGTTTACGTAGTTTTTGGCAAAATAAGCTTCCATCTGATCTGGAGTATAACCTCCAAACGGATGCGCGATATAAATTACCGGCAAATTCATCTTAGGAAGAATATCTACCTTAATGTCTTTGATGGCACCAATTCCGAAGAAAAATAAACCAGCAACCAGTACTAATATGGAGATGG
The DNA here is from genome assembly GCA_004296145.1 of Flavobacterium sp. Lineage (GTDB taxonomy): Bacteria > Bacteroidota > Bacteroidia > Flavobacteriales > Flavobacteriaceae > Flavobacterium. The sequence goes on along the minus strand of SEBM01000017.1, from coordinate 13,119 downwards.
GTTTGCGGAGTGCAAAACGTATTAAATTCATTAGGATCTATAATTAAAATTCATTTATAAATAAGTCAAAATTGCCGGTTGCTGCAACCTTTAATAAAAACGACTGCCATACATTGTTATTGACAATATCACGATCGATTTCTGCACGATTTAGAGTGTAAATGGTTTGTGTTAAATCGGTTAGATCTGTTAAACCATTTTTGTATAAAGTCGATTTCTGCAAATAAGCTTTTTGTGCTGCATTGACCTGAATCGGTGCTTCGGCATAATTGTCAAGCGTGATTTTTATTTTATCATCGGCAAAACTCAATTGCGATTTTAATTCTCTGTCGGCCTGATTGTATTCTTCCTGCAAAGCCTGAGAAACAAATTTCTGTGCGCTGACTTGTTTGCTTGATCTAAAAGGTGTCGTCAAATTCCAGCTAATTCCAATTCCGACTAAATAATTAGAACGATCCGGATTTACGCCGTCCCAGTAATTTCTGGTAAAAGCGGTCTGATCTGTAATATAATTTGAATCAAATCCTGATGCACGGGTTTGCAAAACACCAAACGCCGTCATTGTTGGATAATAAAAACGTTTGTATAATTTAACCTGTTGGTTGCTGTAATCAATTCTTGTTTTATAAAGTTGCAATAACGGATGAAGACTATCTGTAGCAGCATTGTCTTTTATCAGTTCTTTCGGAATCTGAGTTACAAAAAGAGTATCGGTTACAAAATCCTGGGGCGCAACACCCATCAAATCAACTAATTTATTGTTTTGCTCTTTCACAAAATTCTTGGCAAGGTTTAAAGCAATTTTGGCTTTAGAAACTTCTGCAGTTGCCAACGTAGAATCTACTCCGGCCAATAATCCGTTTTTAACTCTTGCTGCTGCTGTCTTTTTGAAAACTTCAGCACGGGAAAGGTTTTTTTGCTGCGAAATCAATAATCGCTGACTTGCCAGTAAATTCAGGTAAGCCGCAGAAATCTTAATTTGCTGTTGGAATTTTTCCTGGTTTAAATCTTTTTCTTTGGCCTGAACATCCATTTTAGCCAGATTGATTTTTTCTTTTGTTTTTCCGAAAGTGAAAAAATCCCAGTTCATATTGACTAAATACAAAGCACCAAAAGCCGAATTCCAGTTTTGGTCTGGTAAAGCTGGTCCGGAAGAAGCAGTTCCTAAACCATTAAATCCGTACAAAGCACCATTTTGCCCGTTGATTGTCCCGTAATCCTGTTGAGCGGACAAATTCAGGTTCGGCAGATAATCGCGTCGAATTTGTTTGAGCGTTTCCTGAGAAGCACTGCTGTAATTGTTTTTTGCTTTGATTGAACCGTAGTTTTCAAGTCCCGTTTTTATAGCTTCTTTTAAAGACAGCGTTTGTGAAAACCCTATTGAGGTAAAAATCAAGAAAAATAATAAAGTAATTTTTTTGAAATACATAAAACTCAAAGTGTGAAAATTGTGCAACAAAATTATTTTAGTTCTAATGATATTTCTCATCTTAAATGATGTAATACGATAATAAATGACCAATTGAATTGGTCATTTATTGGAAAAAATAATTAAATTTTTGTTCGTACTTTGTACACTATTTAAGTATTAAGAATGAGCAGACAATTTGATAATATATTGGATAACAAGTGGTGGCAGGAGGTTGCCGTTGTTGCCTTTTCCTTTACCATATACACCCTAAAGAATGACTGGATGCTTTTTAGCTCGGTGACGTCAATCTTAATGGGGATATTTTTTTATTGCATTTTATACATGCACGCCCAGTTTAACCGATTTTTCCTTTTACCGATTCTTTTTAAAACAAGAAGACCTGTAACCTACATATTATTGACGCTTTTTGGAGTATTTGTGTTTTCGGTTGTTTTGTATGAAATCACGATGCTGGATATGTTCAGCAATTGCCGTTTGTACCAGAACTCGCATCAAAGAAGTTATGTGTATCAATTGGCGAGTGTTTTAGGGACTTTGGTTTGTATTCTGAGTCCGATTATTGTTTTTAAATTCTACAGAATCCACAGGAAACAAACAAACGAAACATTATTGTTTAATGAAATGCAGCTGAATTCCTTAAAAGGACAATTGAACCCGCATTTTTTATTCAATACCTTTAATACCCTTTATGGAATCAGTTTAGAATTTCCCGAAAGAACGCCTGATTTGATTATGAAGGTTTCACAATTAATGCGTTATCAGCTGGAAAGCAACAATAAAAAATGCGTAACACTAGAAGATGAATTAGAATTTATAAACAGTTACGTTCAGCTTGAAAAAGAGCGTGTTGGTTATCGTTGTGAAATCACATACGATTGTAAAATCGACAACGAAAATGCTTATAAAGTGTCACCAATGTTATTGATTGCCTTTATTGAAAATGCCTTTAAACACGGAACCTGCGCCATCGAAAAATGTTTTGTGAGAATCATTGTAACGGTTGAAAATGGCTTATTGCATTTGCATGTGGTAAACTCAATTCCGGAGAAAAAAACAGACGTTGTTTCTACTAAAATTGGTTTGAAAAATACAATTGAGCGTTTGAATTTGCTTTACGGAAAAGATTATAAATTAGACATTCAGGAGAATAAAAATACCTACATGGTAGATTTGAAATTGCAACTGAAGAAGTTTGTAGAATGAGAGAATCCAAAAAGTGTATTATTGTAGATGATGAGCCGGCAGCGCATTATGTGCTTGCGAATTACATCAAGCAAAATCCAAATCTGGAACTTGTTTTCCAGGGTTATAATGGAATTGAAGCCATGGATTACCTTCGTGAAAACAAAGTCGATCTGATGTTTTTGGATATCAATATGCCCGAAATTTCGGGAATGGAATTGTTAAAGATTCTTCAGGTTCATCCAAAAACAATCCTTACAACTGCTTATTCTGAATTTGCCCTTGAAAGTTATGATTACGGTGTAATTGATTATCTTTTAAAACCTATTTATTTTCCAAGATTTTTAAAAGCAATCGACCGTTTTTTTTCAACCGAAGTTATTGCTATTAAAGAAGAAGAAACTGTTGTAAATTCAGTAAGCGTAAAAGTAGACGGATATTTGGTAGACATAGAGTTAGACCATCTTTTGTATGCACAAAGTTTTGGAAATTACGTGAAACTACATACCACAAAACGAACTTATCTCGCATCAATTACTACAACGGAATTTGAAAAATGTCTTCCGGAGAAAAACTTCATGCGAATTCACAAATCGTACATCGTCGCATTAGACAAAATAGAAGAAACCGAAAAGGATTTTGTCGTTATAAAAAAAGAAAAACTCCCAATTGGTATAACCTACAGAAGAGAGCTTTTGGATAGATTAAAAAAATAAACATTTTGTAATATTTTTATTACGATATTTGCATCGTTAATATATTTTATATCATGAAAAATGTTTTTTTTATCGTTGCTCTTGTGTGGAGTTTTTTTGCAAGTGGGCAAAATGCAATATTAGTGCCGCCCGAAAACATTACAGCGTCTTTCGACAAACAACATCCTAAAATTAAGCCTGTGTGGTCAATGGAATACAGTAATAATTTGAATGAAGATGTTAAGTTCATAGCCAATTTTTTTATCAATAAGACAAAAGTTTTAGAAGTGTATGATAGTGCAGGAAACTTAAAAGCTAATAAAGCCGCAATTCTATTAAATAAGCTGCCGCTAACAGCACGAAACTATCTGAAACAAAATTATCCGTCTAAATCTTATAGCAGTATTAAATTAGTTACGGATGATAAAAATAGTTCTTCATATGAGGTGGAGGCTAAAAAGGAAGGCAAAATTTATTACGTTAACTTTGATAAAGACGGTAATTACATTGGCAGAACACGCATAGGCTAAAATGTATTTAATCTACTTTTTTAAATTTTTCTGTAATTTAATATCATCTTAATTTATAAGCTGTAATTTTAATGTACTGTTTTAAGATTTGTTAATTTAAATGTTGAAATCATGAAAAATATACTCATGGCATTTGTTTTTTTATTCAGCAGTTTTTTGATGGCACAAGAAGGAACAAATATGAAAAAAGTGGTAACGCCGCCCGAAGTGGTGAAATTCGCTTTTGAAAAGGCCTATCCTAATAAGGTTCCTGTCTGGTCTGAAGAATATGTGGGAGATGACAATGATGAAATCAGGTATGAAGCTAAATTTAATGCCGATGCAAAAACAAAAGCATTAGCAGTTTATGATAATTTAGGTGTTTTAAAAGCTGTAGAAACGCAGATTCCTTTAAGCCAGCTTCCTCAAAAAGCACAGATTTATCTAAAGAAAAGTTATCCAACAAGTGTGATTCACGAAATTGCCATGGTTGTAGATTATAAAAACAAAATAACCTATGAAGTCGGAATAGAAAAACAGGCAAAGTTTTACGATGTTGTCTTTGATAAAAACGGTGGTTTTGATGTAATTATCCAAAAAGATTAAAGGAGATTAAATTCCAATATTTAAATTCCAAATTCCAATTTTAGTGGAGTTTAAAAAATAAACCCGACAGGTTTTTAAACCTGTCGGATTTTTATTGGAATTTGGAATTTTAAAAAGTTGGAATTTAATTTATAAGTTCATCCCACCAGAAACTTCAATTCTTTGAGCATTTACCCAACGTGCATCTTCCGTACATAAAAAGGCAACAACTCCGCCAATATCATCCGGTAAACCAACTCTTCCTAAAGCGGTTACAGAAGATAAAAATTTGTTTAACTGTTCATTATCCCTAACAACACCGCCACCAAAATCTGTTTCGATAGCGCCCGGAGCCACCACATTTACTCTGATTCCTTTTTCGCCTAATTCTTTTGCCTGATATTTTGTAAGCGTTTCAATAGCGCCTTTCATAGAAGCATAAGCTGCGTAACCCGGAGAAGAGAATCTTGCTAAACCAGTAGAAATATTGACAATTCCTCCGCCATTATTTAATAAAGCCAAAGCTTTTTGAGTTAAGAAAAATGGTCCTTTGAACTGAATGTTATTCAATAAATCAAATTCTTCCTCTGTAGTTCCTAAAAACGAATTATGGATTCCGATTCCGGCGTTATTTACCAGAAAATCAAATTTATCTGTTGAAAAAGTACTTTTTAAAGTTGTCGCAACATTTTCAAAAAAAGAATCAAAAGTTTTAGAATCCGCAACATTCAATTGAAGTGCCGCTGCTTTTTGTCCCAGATTTTCGATTTCTTTTACCACTGCGTCAGCCTCTTCTTTTTTGCTGTTGTAAGTAATGATTATGTCAAGTCCTTTTTTTGCAATTGCAATTGCCATGTTTTGCCCTAAACCTCTGCTACCGCCGGTTACTAAAGCTATTTTTGTATTTACTGCCATCTTTTTATAATTATTGATTGTTAATTATGAGTTGTGAATTGTGAATTTTTACTAGTTTGAATGTAAAGCTTCAAACGATGCTTTTAATTCAGGAACGCTAGCATTTAGTCTTGTTTCGCTGGTTCCGAAAGTAAGTTCTGTTCTGCCTTCTTTTAATTGTTCGAATATCGAAACGATAAAACTGCTTACACTTGGATGTGCGTCGTGTAATCCAACTCCGCCAAGATCGGTGTTTAAGGCAGGCGGAATAATTTCTACTACTTCAATATTCTTCGCTTTTAATAAATGACGAAGTGAAATCGTAAACGAACGGAAAAATGCTTTTGTAGCCGAATAAACCGGAACTTTTGCAAAAGGAGAAAATGCCAGTCCGGATGTTACATTCATCACTGTTGTAAGTGATTGTAAATTGATAAATAATGAAGTTAAATGTAACGGAGCTTCAATATTAGTCGCTAATTCAGATTTCATACTTTCGTAAAAATTGGCATCTGTAACCGAAATCCAGTTCTGAATTCCTGCATTATTAACTAAAACATTTAAATCGCTGTGGTTTTCTTTGATCCATTCGTAAAGTGCAATACGATCTGTTTCATTTGATAAATCAGATACTTTTGTAATTACCGATGGAAACTGAGCCTTCACTTCATTAAGAACAGATTCTCTTCTTCCGCAGATAATTACCGTATTTCCTTCTTCGATAAAACGTTGTGTTAGCCCAAGTCCGATACCGCTTGCGCCACCGGTTATTAAAATTTTGTTTTTTGATAAATTCATCTTTTCTATTTTTTAAATTGATAAGACAAAGGTAGGAGTGAAGCAGGCGTGGGGAATTGTAAATTTCAAACCGAAGTTTGCGAAATTCAAATCAGATTTGAAATTCCAAATTTTGAAAATCCAAATTCCAAATTCCAATTTCTTATTTTGTGTCATCCTGACGAAGGAAGGATCCTCGTAAGTAGCTCCTTATTGTATTTCCAATCTTTGTAGAGTTTCTTACGAAGATCCTTCCTTCGTCAGGATGACAACTTTGTGGTAATTATAGAAAATCTAAAATTAGCTGCGGAAAGCCAAAGGCGTAAAGGTCGTTTGTTTTTTAAAGAAGTTTGAGAAATGTGCTAATTCCTCAAAACCCAGTGAATAAGCTATTTCAGAGATATTCCAGTCGGTTTGTTTCAATAGAATTTTAGCTTCGTTTGTTAATCTGCTGCTGATTAATTCAGTTGTGGTTTTTCCTGTGTTTTCTTTTAAAACCTTATTAAGATGATTCACATGCACTGATAATCTGTCGGCAAAATCTTTGGCGGTTCTTAACACAAGTCGCTGATTTGGAGACTCGATTGGGAATTGTCTTTCTAATAATTCTGCAAATAAAGAAGAAACCCTCGCAGCCGAATTGTGTTTGGAATACAATGCCGTTAAAGGTTGTAATTTTTGTCCGAAGTGAATTAACTCTGCAACATAATTTCGAATCAAATCATATTTAAAAGCATAATCAGAATTGATTTCTTTTTGTATTTTATTGAAAATCAGTTCGACTTCAGGAACTTCTTCTTCTGAAAGCTGAAATACGGGATAACCGTCTGAAGCAAAAATAGGAAGTTCGTCCAAATCGATTCCACTTTTGTTTTTAGAAAGAAATTCACTCGTAAATACACAAAACTGTCCAGCCTGATTTGTATCCTGCGGAACATAATTATAAGGAATCTTTGGCGTTGCAAACAACAAAGCGTATTGATTGATTTCAATTACTTTATCAGCATATTCAGCTCTGTTCTTACCTTTTATCAAACTTATTTTATAATATGCTCTGCGATCATAAGGCATGGGAGATTTCCCATGAAGGCGTTCTAAAAGTTCTTTAATACTAAAAATATTAAAATGTCCAATTTCCTTTTTAATATCGTTTGGAAGTAAAGAATTCGGTTCAACCGTTGAACCTTCTGTGATATCCTGATAAAATGAATCTAGTGATTTCATATTGCTGTGAATTGTAAAATTCAAATATACGAAATTGTTTTTTTGTTTCAGGTTTCAAGTTTCAGGTTTTGGTTTGTGGGGATTTTGTTTTAACCGCAAGGAGCGCTAGGGTTTACGCAAAGGGCGCTAGGTTTTATTAATCTTTTCGCTAAACATAAAGTGTGTCATTTCGACGAAGGAGAAATCGCACTAGAAACTCCACAAACTGGATAAAACTTTATAGAATCCCGCATGTGATTTCTCCTTCGTCGAAATGACACAAAATGAGAAAAAAGCTTTGCGAACCTTGCGTAATTCCTAGCGATCCTTGCGGTTAAAACAAACTCCCCTGAACAAATTCCGGTTGTGAATTTCCATTAAATGAAAAAGTATCAATAACAAAAAACTGCTTTTTAATCGGATCTAATTCTCTCAAAACAATCTCCTTGCATAAAAAATCAATATCAATTGTCGTAAAAAGCTGTGAAGCAATTTTAAGATTTTCAGCAGTCAGTTTTCTGCCAATTGACATATGGGGATCGTCACTTTTTTTTAATTTTAAAGATTTCAGGGTTTCCTGAATCTTTTTCATGATTGGTTTTAAATTGTTTTTGGATTCTTCATTCGGAGCAATAAAGAAAGCTCCGGCATTGTCATAAGAACCAAAATGATCTAAATACGTTTGAGTCGGAGTAAAAGTATCACAGATTTTGAAAAGCTTTTTTTTGTAGGTATCAATTTGAGATTCGTCGATTGTGAATTCGCAAATCGTAATATGCGCTGTAGAATTGCAGCTGTTATACCAATCTATTTTGCTTTTTAAATAATCCTTCATTGTTTTGACAGCATCAATAACATCTTGTGAAGGATAAATGGCAACCGAATACTTTTTCTCCATTTTTAGGACTTTGAATTACACAAATTTAGAATTTAAATTATGCCGTCAAAGCAGAATAAAAATAATCTTCACGATTTGGACGGATTAAAATCCGTCCCTACAAAATGTTTCGAACCTATGGTTCTTTTTATTAAAACTTGAATTGTGCTGTAATTGCAGAATAAAAATAATCTTTTCCTGTGCCGACTTCTTTTAAAAATGCTCCTGCATTAAACCATGCGCCTTCTATAGAAAAAGTCAAAAAGTTGTTTACGGTATAATCAAAATTTGAGATTAATTGTGTTCCTATAAAACGTTCGGTTGTGTCTTTTCCGGAATATAAAAGCTGCATGTTTGGCGCGTATAGACCGTCGTTCCTATTTGCTCTCCAAAAAATATCATAATCAATCCCGAAACCTAATTTTTCCGTTAAATCAAAAGCTATAGATGGGTGAATATCAATTAAATTGGAAGGACCGATCAAACCAACTAAACCGAAATAAGCGCCTTTTGGATATAAAGGATTAAAAGTCTGTAATTTATTGTCATTACTGTTTTTATCTCCGGAAATAAATTCGGTTTTCAAACCCATTTCAGGCTTGAATTTTACATTATCAAAAGTATAAGAAGTATTTGATGAAAGCGTCCAGGCTGAAATGTTTTGCGAATTGATTTTCCCAAACTGATACAATGCTTCAAAATCATATTTCAGATTTCCTTTGGTTTTCCAGATTCTTGTTCCAACAGAATGTCTGGTTTCTTCGCCAATTGCGTTGTCAAAAACAGCACGGTTTTTCCATAATCCTAAATAATACAAATCAATATTCTGAATGAATGGCACTTTATGAATCACAGTATAGCTTCCCCAAAGCTTGGCATTTTCATTAAAATCATCATTAAAAACGCCCGAAATATTTGCAATTGGATGTGTGTAAAAAGCATCGGTTTGCCAGTTTTTGTTTTTATAGAAAAGCTTCATTCCGTCAAAAGCAATTCGGTTATTCGGACGTTCGCGAACACTTACCAGACGCTGCGAACCATACGACATTTCCTGTCTTCCAACTCTAAAAGTCAATTGTTGAGCTGTATTTTGAATTAAATCTACATCCAGAAATGCCTGATGAAAATCCAGTTCATTTTCGTCAACCGGACTTGGATCGATTTTGCTGTTGGCGAGACTGCTTTGCAATTCGATAAAAGTTCTGAATCTCCCAAAGTACACATCAGCATTCAGCAAATAGCGTGAAAGTAAATAGCCATCGCCGCCATCTGTTTCGTCACCCCATTTATCATTAACCGTATAAAAATATTGTTCTCTGATTTCACCGCCAATTGTAGCGTAGAATTTTTCATTTTTCCCAAGCGGTATATATTTGATTTTCTCGTATACGTTTTTCGCTGAATCTGCTTTCAGATAGGTGAAATCATCCTCATATCGCAGCTTTTGGAAAACTGGTTTTTGTTGTGCATTTGCAGAAAAAAGGATTCCCAAAAGCAACAATAGTAAGAATGTATTTTTCATCATTAATTTTTTTGATAACCTCCAAAGTAATTTACAGGACTCCAGTCAGGAATTGCCTTTGGTGTTGGATTTGCAAATGTTCTAAAGTCATTGTCGGCGTAAACTACTTTTCCGTTTACGACAGTTAATTTTGATTCGATGTCTAAGATTTTTTCTTCAGAAGTTGAAAAATAATCATCAGAAAGAATGGCAAAATCGGCAAGTTTATCTGCTACAAGCATTCCTCTGTCTTTTTCAATATTGATAAGCTGAGCGCTTCCGTAAGTGAATAATTTTAAAGCGGTTGTTCTGTCCAGAATATTTTCATCGTTCATGTATTTTAATCCGCCCAAAGTTTTTCCTGTTGTCAGCCAATATAAACCCACCCACGGATTGTAACTTGCTACTCTGGTTCCGTCAGTTCCCATTCCGACTTTGATTCCCATTTCCAGAATTTTCTTTAACGGAACTGTATTGGCAGCTGCCGCTTTTCCATATCTTTTGATGAAACTTTCTCCCTGATATGCCATTCGGTGCTGAATTGCCAATCCGCCGTTTAACGCTTTTATTCTTTTTAAGTTTTCGAAAGAAACTGTTTCTCCGTGATCAAAGAACCATAAAAGCCCGTTTAAAGGTGTTTCTTTATTGATGTCTTCAATTACATTTAAAAATCGAGTAATGCTTTCATTATAAGTAGCGTGAATTCTAAAAGGCCATCTGTTTTTAATTAGTAAAGACAAAACTTCTTTTAATTGTCCTTCCATCACCGGACTCAATTCAGGTCTTGGTTTATCAAAGTTTTCAAAATCTCCGGCACTCATAACCAAATTTTCTCCGGCACCTTGTGTGTGGTATTCGACTTTATTTTCATGATCATCGTCGTGGCCTTCACCAATTTCTACCGTGCTGACCCATTTTGAATAATCATTAAGTTCGCTTCCAGCTTTTTGTGCAAATAAATAATAAGGCATTCTTACCGTTAATTGACTTTCTTTATCCAGTTCATGTGTTACACCATAATCTCCCGGAAAATTCTGAAAACCTCCGCCTGCATCAATAATCGCGGTTACGCCAAGTCGGTTCATTTCGGTCATAAATTGTTTGGTCGAATTTATTTTTTCCTCATTTGAAAGTTCAGGAAGTTTGGCAAGAGTAGAGTAGAGGATAAAAGCGTTTGGCTCGGCAACCAATAATCCAGTCGGGTTCCCGTTGGCATCTTTTTCAATTAATCCCGCATTTGGATTTGGTGTATTGGCATCAATTTTTAGAGTTTCCAATCCGGCTTTGTTTAGGTAAGCGTGTCCGTATAAATGAAGTATAAAAGCAGGAACATCGCCTGTAGCTTCGTTGATTTCTGCTAAAGTCAGAAGTCTTTTTTCTTCAAACTGATACGCATTCCATCCGCCGACAACACGAACCCATTGTCCGTTTGGAGTTCTTTGCGCCTGTTCTTTCAACATTGCCAAAGCTCTTTTTAGGGATTTTACGCCATCCCAGCGTAATTCGGTATTATAAAATCTTCCGCCGCGAATAATGTGCATGTGAGAATCAAATATTCCTGGGATAATTACTTTTCCTTTGGCATCGATTATGGTTGTTTTTTTGTCTTTTAATTTTAAGATTTCACTGTTTTTTCCGGTTTTCAGGATTTTTCCATCGGCTACAGCCATAGCTTCGACAATTGTATTTTTATCATCCAAAGTATGAATTACAGCATGATGAACGATGAGTGTCGCTTTTTTGCCTTGAGCGAAAATGGGAAGAGAAATTAGAAATAAAAATGCTAATATTTTGATATTCAGTTTCATGATGAGTGGTTTTTTGTTCGGTTTTGGGTAAAAAAAAGACTGTGACTTAACACAGCCTTTTTATGGACTAATCAGTAAGCAATTATTAATTAGTGTTTTAGCATTTCGTGAGCGTATTGAACTCCAATTCCGTAAGCACCACCATATTTTTTAACTAAATCTGTCACAGGAACATAAGTTTCCTGACGAGCCCAGTCGCGTTGTAATTCTAATAAATATTGTAAAGAAGTTATTGGGTGTGCACCAGCCTGAACCATACGGGTTACAGCCATTTCATGTGCTTCTTTAGAAACGTCACCGCTTGCATCTGTAATTACATAAACATCATAACCTTCGTTGATTGAAGATAATACTGGTCCAACGATACATACACTTGTCCATAAACCTCCAAATACTAATTTCTTTTTATTTTTTGCCACAATTGCTTTGTAAGCATTAGCGTCTTCCCAGGTATTCATTGAAGTACGATCTATATAATTTGAAGTTGCCTGTGGATAAAATTCTTCGATTTCTCTAAAAACAGGTCCGCTAAATGATTTTTCTGCAACTGTTGTTACTACTGTCGGAACTTTGAAAATTTTTGAAGCTCCGGCCACCAAAGCGGTATTGTTACGAAGTTGATCTATTGGTATGTTGCCTACTGCAAATCCCATTTGGCTTTCATAATCTATAAGTATTAAGGCATGGTTTGCTGGTGTTAGTAATGCCTGACTTGGTTTTTGTGCGAAACCGATAAATGTTACGAATAATAAAACTGCTGTTACGATTAATTTTTTCATGGTATTAATTTTTAAATGTTATTAAATTGGGTTTTGAAAAGTTTTTTTAATTATTTTTTTCAGTTTATCGCATTCAAAATGAGTGCCTTATTTGCGAGGCGTTGATTTTAAAGGAATGTTTCTGAAAAGGCAATAAAGTTCCTAACGATATATCGTCAATGACTGACTAATATTCGTTGTTATAAGACTTTAAATGGTTTTTGATAATTTGAAAAGAAAAATTCTGGTACCTAAATTTTTCCTTTTAGATGTAAGCGGTGCAGGATTTCAGATTTTAATAATCCGCTTCCGCCGCCAAAATGTTCAATTACTTCTACTTCTGGCTGATTTTTTAAACAAAAAGAAGTAAACTCTTTTTCGACATGATTTTCGATTCCGGAACTCAAAAGTACAATGTCGATTTTGTGATTCTGAAAATATTCCTGAGCTTCTTTCTCGTGATTGAAAGCGACCGCGTTCCAGTTTTCATCTGCGTTTACAAGACGAAGTAAAATGGCCAGAATTGCTTCGTTTTTTCCGAGTAATAAGAATTCAAGAGTTTTCATAATCGTTTTTTGTTAAGGTTCTGAGGTTCTGAGCGGCTAAGGTTCTAAGTTTTTTACTTTGAATTTAGCTGGCTTAACTTCTAATCTACTTTGCAAATGTATGTACTGTTTAAAAAATCATCACTTAATCTAGAACAAGAAAAGTTTTAAGGCTTTTTGTTGATTTCAATTTTGAACAGAACTTACAATCTACTTTGCAAATGTATGTGCTGTTTAAAAAATCTTCACTTAATCTAGGACAAGAAAAACTTTAAGGCTTTTTGTTGATTTCAATTTTTGACAGAACTTATAATTTACTTTACAAATGTATGTGTTCAATAATGATTATGAAC
>SEBM01000394.1 GCA_004296145.1 Flavobacterium sp. | reverse complement strand
ACACACTATAATAACCAACAAGTTTTTTTAAATTTTTAAAAATCTTTTTTGTTGTATTTAATATATGTTGAAAACTAAAAAAGTTGAAAATGAAAAATTTTAGTTTTTGAATTGAATTTTAGTTTGATTTCAGTTTTGTGTCAAACGATTTTAAGCGGATTGTTTAGATTGTCCAGAATGGTCTGAACTTGTTCGAAATCGTTGGGATGAACTTTGAGTTTGATGCCACCCAGCGCTGCTGAATACATGGGAACGACAGAGAGAGTTATTTCGTTTTCAAAATAATATGGAATCTCCTCCTGATCTAATAAATGTTTCAGAATAACCGTTTCATGATCGTAGTAGAATATAGCGATCGTTTTAAAGCTTTCCATAAAAAGGTCTTTTTATAAAGATACGAATTTGTGCAGTACTAAACTGTCAGTCACTAATTTATTTAATGACTGACAAATAGCCTTTGAAAACCAATAAAATTCCATCTTTGAAAGTTATAATTTTAATAAATCTATTTGTTAAAATCTTTTATCTGATATCTTATTTGTAATTTTAAACTTTATAAGAAAAGATATATGAGTAAGAAAATTAGAAAGCCGATAAAAAGTGAGAAGGATTTCTCAGGAAAAATATTAAAAATTTTATCGAACAGCCCTAATAAAGCATTTAATTACAAACAGATAGCAGCAAAGCTTGAACTTGACGATACAAAAAGCAGAAACCAGATTATAAAAGATTTAAAAATATTAGCTGGTTCAAAAAAAATAGTAGAATCTGAACCTGGAAAATATTTAGTAAAAGCTATTAGTCAGGATTATTATGAAGGAACGATAGATATGACAAGCCGTAAAACCGCTTATTTTATTTGTCCTGATTTTGCAGAAGATGTTTTTATTCCGACCAATAATTTGAATCGTGCACTGGATAAAGACAAAGTAAAAGTCTACGTTTATAACCGAAGAAAAGGAAAAAGACCTGAAGGTGAAGTAATTGAAGTTGTAGAAAGAAATAAAACTGAGTTTGTTGGAGTTATTGACATTCAGGCCAATTTTGCTTTTGTTTCTACAGCAAATCCTAAAATGTATACGGATATTTTTATTCCGAAAGACAAAATAGGAGAGGCAGAAAACGGAGATGTTGTTTTGGTTACAATTGAAGACTGGCCAAAAAGAGCTGATTCTCCATTTGGATCTGTGATTAAAGTTTTAGGAAAACCAGGAGAACACAATACCGAGATTCATGCGATTTTAGCTGAATACGGTTTGCCATCAGATTTTCCGGTAGAAGTAGAGGTTTATGCACAAAAAATAGACACTTCGATTCAGGAAGCTGAAATTGCAAAACGTCGTGATATGCGTGATACATTGACATATACGATAGATCCAAAAGATGCAAAAGATTTTGATGATGCCTTGTCTTTCAAAAAGTTAGAAAATGGAAATTTCGAAATTGGAATTCACATTGCCGATGTTTCATATTATTTGGAAGAAGGAACAATTTTGGATGATGAAGCGTATCAACGCGCCACTTCGGTTTATTTGGTCGATAGAGTAGTGCCAATGCTTCCTGAAGTTTTGTCCAACTTTGCTTGTTCACTTCGTCCGCATGAAGAGAAATATACTTTCTCTGCTGTATTTGAAGTTTCTCCAACCGCACAAGTTATTAACCAATGGTTTGGTAGAACGGTAATTTATTCAGATCAGCGTTTTGCTTATGAAGAAGCACAATATATTATTGAAACAAAAGACAATACAATTCCGGTTGATATTTCGATTACCGGAGAATCGTATGTTGTTGCAGATGAAATTGTGGAAGCCACTTTAAAACTAGATGAATTAGCGAAAATTTTAAGAAAGAAAAGAATGGCCAATGGCGCTATTTCTTTTGATAAAGTAGAAGTGAAGTTTAACTTAGATGCAGAAGGTGAACCGGAAGGTGTTTATTTTAAAGTTTCTAAAGATGCCAATCATCTGATTGAAGAATTTATGCTTCTGGCAAACAGAAAAGTCGCTGAATATATCGGAAAACAAAAGAAAACCTTTATTTACAGAATTCACGACGAACCAAATGAAGATAAATTAATTGCAATGCAAACCGTAATTGCCAAGTTTGGTTATAAAATTGACTTTAGAGACAAAGGAAATATTTCGAAATCACTAAATGCTCTGATGGAAGAAGTAAACGGTAAAAAAGAGCAAAACTTAATTGATACTCTTGCGATTAGAAGTATGAGTAAAGCTAAATATTCGACTGACAATATTGGTCATTATGGTTTAGCTTTTGATTATTACAGCCATTTTACTTCACCAATTCGTCGTTATCCAGACGTTATGGTACATCGTTTATTACAGTTTTATTTGGATGGAGGTAAATCTGTAGACGAAGAAACTTATGAAACTAAGTCTCTACATTGTTCGAATATGGAAAGTCTTGCAACAAATGCCGAACGTGACAGTATTAAATACATGCAGGTTAAATACATGCAGGATCATCAGGACGAAGAATTTCTGGGTGTTATTTCTGGAGTTACCGAATTTGGAATTTATGTTGAAATCGTTTCTAACAAATGCGAAGGTATGGTTAGAACACGCGAGATAAAAGATGATTATTATACTTTTGATGAAAAGCAATACGCCTTAGTTGGCGCGACATCAAATCGTATTTTACAATTAGGAGATGAAATTTATGTTAAAGTAAAAAATGCCGATTTAGTTAAAAAACAATTAGATTTTCATTTTTTACGAAGAGCTGAATAGTTATTAAATTTAAAAAAGAGAAACATGAAAAAATTAATTATAGGAGCTGCAATACTGGTTGCACAATTGTCTTTTGGTCAGGTTACCAAAGAATTAGGAGATTTTGATTCGGTAAAAGTTTTTGATAAACTTAGTGTTAAATTAGTGCCTTCTTCTGAAAACAAGATTGTTATAAAAGGAGCCCGTGAAGCAGAAGTTGAAGTTGTTAACAAGAAAGGTTTATTAAAATTAAGAATGCCTTTTCCTAAACTATTATCAGGAAACGATTTGGATATTACTGTGTATTACAAACATATAGAGCTAATTGATGTTAATGAAGGAGCTACTGTTACCAGTAGTGAAACAATAAAAGCTACTGCTTTTAAAGTAAGTGCACAAGAAGGTGGAAAAATTAATGTAGATTTGGATGTTGAAAAACTAAATGTAAGTTCAGTATCCGGAGGCGAAATTACTATTTCTGGTAAAGCTTCTAATCAGGATGCAGGTTTAGGAGCAGGCGGATATTTGCTGGCAAGTAAATTAGCTACGTCTCAGACTAAAGTAAGCGTTTCTGCGGGAGGAAAAGCAGATGTGAATGCTTCGACACTTGTTGATGCAAAAGTAAGCGCAGGAGGCTCTATTTACATTTACGGAAATCCAAAACAAATTAATCAGAAAACAGTTTTGGGTGGAAAAATTGAACAGGTTAAGTAACTAATTGTATTTGAATGATAAATGATATTTTAACTGGGCTGCCATGGGGACTTTTTCTAAGTTTTATGGTAGGCCCGGTATTTTTTATACTACTGGAAACCAGTATTACAAAAGGATTCAGAGCTGCTATGGCTTTTGATCTTGGTGTAGTATTAGGTGATATTTTTTTTATAGGGATCGCTTATTTAGGCAGTTACAGACTTATTCAGAGTTTAAAAGATAAACCGGCATTGTTTATTTTTGGAGGAATTATAATGCTGGCTTACGGTATCATTTCTTTCGTTAAATTAAAAAATGACGAAAAAATGGACGATGAAGAAATCGATCGTGATATCATTAAAAGAAACTACGGAAGTTTGTTTATAAAAGGTTTTATCTTAAACGTTATCAACATTGGAGTTCTTGGTTTTTGGTTAGCTGTTATCATTTCTGTAGGACCAAAATTAGAAATGGAAAACACCAGAATGTTTACATTTTTTGCTTCGGTTATTATTACTTATTTGTTAGTTGATTGTATTAAAATACTATTAGCCAAACAATTAAAATCAAAACTTACTCCTAACAATATTCTAAAAATTAAAAAAGTAATTAGTGTTGTTTTAATGATTTTTGGAGTAGTGTTAATAACTCAGGGATGGTTTCCAAAAGAAAAAGAAATGGTAAAAAATGCTTTTGAAAGAATTGAAAAGAAATAATTGTTTATGAAACAATTCTACTATTTATTTTTATTTTTTTACCTAAATATAACCGCACAAAATG
>SEBM01000393.1 GCA_004296145.1 Flavobacterium sp. | reverse complement strand
GATAAAACGGATTCGTTTCACGAAGACGCAGATAAAAACGGATTTAGATATTAGGATTAAAAAAATCCGCGTAAATCCGCGTCTTCGTGAAACGAATCCGTTTTATCCGCGTCAAAATATTCTATTTTTTCTAAAGATTTCCATTAGTATTAATAAAATCCGAAGGCGACATTGAAAAGCTTTTTTGGAAATTCCTGCTGAAACTGGACTGTGAATTATAACCCACAATTTCCGCAATTTCATACACTTTATATTTACCCGAAAGCAATAACTCGGCAGCTTTCTTTAAACGGGCATTATTAATAAGTTCGTTCGGACTTAGATTAGAAATGTCTTTTATTTTTCGGTATAAAGTAGAACGGCTCATGTGAAGAATATCGGCCAGTGATTCGACACTCAGATTCGTATCAGCCATATTCTGATCAATAATATCATCCAATTTTTTAATAAATTCTTCGTCTGTTTTATTGTGGGCAATTGTTTTTAAATGTGACAAAGGAGAACTCGCGTAGAACTCCATAACATGGCGTCTGTTCGATAATAAGTTATCAATCTGCGCCAGGATAAAATCCATAGAAAAAGGTTTCGAAATATAAGCATCAGCCCCGGATTCGAGACCTCTGATTCGGGTTTGGACCGCACTCAAAGCCGTTAATAAAATCACCGGAATATGACTCGTTTCAATATTAGATTTAATACGGTCGCATAATTCAATTCCGTCCATTATTGGCATCGTAATATCGCTGATGACAATATGGATCGTGTGATTATGAATTACTTTTAAACCTTCTTCACCGTTAACAGCTTTAAAGATTTTATATTCTTTGCCAAGTTCCTTACTCATAAAATTGAGCAGTTCCAGATTATCTTCAACAATCAGGATTTGGGTTTTTATATTTTTGGCAATAATCTCATTTTCAAATTCTTCATCACTTTCTTTTAAAGAAGTTTCTGAAGTGTCTTTATAAAGATGAAATTCACTTTCCTGACGCAGCGGCAATTTCAAAACAAAAGTATTCATAGAATCGTCTAAAAACTGCAGTTTCAAAGTTCCGTTATGCAATTCAGTCAGCGAATGGGCGAGTGACAATCCAATTCCGGTTCCGGTTTGTGTTTCAGAACCTAATATTCTGAAGAAAGGCTCGAAAATTTTATTTTTAAGCGTTTTTGGAATGAGATTTCCATCATTCTTAACAATAAACTGTAAAGAGTTTTCATCCCGGAACAAAGTGATAATAACCTCTTTTTTAGCATATTTTATGGCATTGCTTATCAAATTGCTCAGGATTTTTCGAATCGCTTCTTCATCAACAAAAGCGTAAACATTTTTTTCTCCCAATTCTAATTCCACATGAATATTTCTTTCTTCAATTAAAGGAGAAAATTGTGATTGCAATTGTTTTACCAACACCGATATATTCGTTTCCACGAAAGTTAAACCCAAACCTTCCATTTCGGTTTTTCTAAAATCAAGTAATTCATTCACCAGATTTAATAAACGGGAAGTATTTTTCTCCATTATCGATAAATTGGGCAGAATATCAGCAGATTCATATGTCTTTTTCAAAAGGCTTTCTAAAGGGCTTTTTATCAGCGTTAACGGAGTTCTGATTTCATGCGCAACATTGGTAAAGAACTCAATTTTAGCGTGATAGATTTCTTTCTCTTTTTCATTGTTGAGGTGCGCAATTTTTTGGTTGTTTTCCTTGATAGTCATGTGATGATATCTTCTTAACAGCCAATATAGAACTCCTGCAATCAATAAAAAGTAAAAGAAAAAAGCATAACCGCTTGCCCAAAATGGCGGTAAAATAGTGATTTCTACAACAGCTTCTTTACTCCAGATTCCGCTTGCGCTCAATGATTTTACCCTGAATTTATAATCACCCGAAGGAAGTTCTGTAAAAAAGACTTTATTATTCCTGTTCAGATAAACCCAGTCATCGCTAATCCCGTCCAATTTGTACCAATATTGCGTAAGCTCAGGCGCTGTGTAACTTAATGAAGCAAAATCAATATTAAAGTTAGACTGATGGTTTTTTAGCGTAATTTTTTTGATATAAGAAACAGATTCGTCAAGCGGAGAATCTTCATCATTTACCACAACATCCTGATTATTAATCTGAAGCCCCGTAATAAATATGGGCGGATTGTATTTATAAGTGCTGAAATTTTTAGGATTAAAACTAATCATCCCGTTCAGGTTTCCAAAATACATATCTCCGTTAGCATCTTTAAAAGCCGAACTGTAATTAAACTGATCGCTCAGCAAACCGTTTGCGGTGGTAAAGATTTTAACGGACTTTGTTTTATAATTAAATTTCACCAATCCTTTTGAAGTCGTAATGCATAAATTCTGACTATCATCCTGCAGGATAGAATAAATCACATTACTCGGAAATCCGTCTTTAGTCGTAAATTTTTTGAATTCTTTTGTTTTGATGTCAAATAAATTCAAGCCATTTTCGGTTGCAATCCACAAATTATTTTGCTGATCCTGAAAAATAGAAGTTATAAAATCATTGCTGATACTTTTTTCATTATTAAAGTCGTGTCTGTAAACTGCTTTTTCTTTGGTTTTAGAATTGTAATAAAACAATCCGTCGCGATACGATCCCGCCCATAAATTTCCGTCTTTGTCCTTAAACATACAGGTGTAATGCGTGCTTTCTGAAAAATTATCAGAAATCTTAAAACTATCATTCTGATCGTCATATAAATAGATTCCAACAGAAGTGACGACATATAGTTTCTTTTCGGGAGTTTCATAAAACGTAACAATAAAATCACTTTTAAAATTGCCCGTAGTGTGATCATAATGCTTTATAACTTTTCCCGAATTCGCATCCATGATATCCAGTCCGTGTTCAAAAGTTCCGATCCAGACTTTATTTCCTCTTGGCAAAACAGCATGAATATTATAAAAAGAAAGACCTGATTTTGTTCCGTCAGGCTGAAAATTAATGAATTTCTTAGTTTGTAAATTAAACTTATTAATTCCGGCATCTTCAGTTCCAATCCAGAGATTTCCCTGATTATCTTTGTGAATTTCCCGTACGGCAGTTCCAACAATGGCATTTTCACTTTTTCTAGGAAAATATTTTTTAAACTGATCGTATTGTTTCTGATGGTAATTTACACCACCAAAATAAGTTCCGATCCAGACACCGTTTTCTTTATCAATTGTAATACAATACGCTGCATTGTCTGAAATCGCATAAGGATCACTGGCACTCTTACGTAAATTTCGTATCGTTTTATCTTTTAAATTATAAATATAAGCACCCGATTCGCTGGCAATCCACAACTGATCTTTATTTCTTTTGAATTGTCGGACAAAAACCGGTTTTTCAATTGTATTTATAAATGGTGTTGTTTTTCCGGTTGAAACATCATATTTGTAAATGCCATGATCGCGTGTACCAATTAAAACGGAATTATTGTCTAAAGCATAAATCACAGATATCGAAAACACACTGCCCGGCAACTGTACATTAATTTTGTCAAAGCTTTGAGTAGCTTCAGAATAGCGGTATAAATCATCATAAGAAGAAACCCAGATGACACCATTTTTATCGCAGGAAATAGAAGTGGCATAAAAAGAATTTCTGCCGTCAAACATTTTGGTTTCTTTGGTGTCAACATTATATTTAATCAATGTTCCGATAGAAATAAACCATAAGTTATTTTTCAAATCATTGTCAATATCATTGATACGATTATTGATGGCATCATTTATAAAAGTAAATTTTTCTAACTTTTTATCATACGAATACAATCCTTTATCGGTTCCGACCCAAATGTAATTTTTAAATTCATGCAGCGACTGAATGTAGTTGCTTCCCAATGATGTTTTAGGATTTTTTCCACTTCGGAATGTTTTGAAATGATAACCGTCAAAACGATTCAAACCATCTTTGGTACCAAACCATAAAAAACCATCTTTATCCTGAATAGAAGCCAAAACGGTATTGTTTGACATTCCGTTTTCTACCTTATAATGTTTGAAATAATATTCCTGACTAAAAATTGGCGTGGACAAAAACAAAAGACAAACGAATGTCCCTATTTTGAAAAAAATCTGCATGTTATCGTTTTTATTAATTCTTTTTATAAAAATAACTAGTTGAATTGTCTCACGCGCATACAATTTGATTTGTATTGCATTTTGACAAAGTTTTATAGTATGATTTGAATCATTTC
>SEBM01000392.1 GCA_004296145.1 Flavobacterium sp. | reverse complement strand
CATTTTTATGATGGTTAGTACTGTTAATGATGTGAGATTTGGTTCTTTGCGATATCAGATTATTTAACCTGTCTAATTAATAACCCAGGATAAAAATCTTTCCCACTTACTTTTTTGAAATAAGTCTTGTCGGTTTTTTGATTTGGATTTTCCTCGTCGGCCGCAAACTTATTATCCCAAATAGGATATTTCGTGTCAACCTTTACGGTTCCAATTTGTACGAACTTGGTTTTACCCTTATCGTCTTCTTGTTGTTCTAAAACTTCGAATTTGGTTTTTTCTGTTACACCATCTTTTAAACCAATTTTTGCGGTTAGTGGATCAATGCTATATAAAGGCATTTTTGTTTTAAACACATCGTATTCGGCCTGTAGTTTAGAAATTACATTCTCGATTGATTTTACTGTAGCTCTGCCAATCAGATCGCTATTAGTTTTAGTTGTGTAGGCAGTAGATTGAACATCAGCAAATGATTTATCAGTACCGATGTATTCTAGTCTGAAAAAATCAGCGTTATCAAATGCTAGTTTCTTAGCAGGTGTAATGGTTTTATCATCAGCCCATAATTCATTGTAAAACCTGCTTTGAATTTCTTCATTCCAAACCAGTTTAAATAAATGTGAGTGAGTTGCTACAACAAAACCTTTTCCAAAAGTTTTTAATCCTTGGTCGGCTAGTTGACTACCTACGGTGCCCAATTTAGAGGCAAAAGCGCCTAAAAGTGCCCTAGCTTTTCCTGCTACTTCTTCCTTGTTAGTATATTTAGAATCGTTTACCAATACAAAGGTATTGCCTATTAATTCTTCACCAGCATCAGCTAATGCCGCTAAGCCTCTTTTGCTCGATTTAGCAACTTCAATGTTTAAAATATTCGCATCGTAGAAACCTCGTTCTTTAATCAAGTTCATGTTAAAGCCACCCTTTTCGCTTCGGTTGAACCATTTGGCTACAAGCTTCTGTGCAACTTTGTTCACTGCTAAATAGTTCTTAATGTTGGCTAATTCATCTTTTGCGCTAGTGGCTTCAATATATCTTTCGCTTAAATTATGGTTGTTATATTTATCTGGTAAAACTCTATCAACAAAATACTTTTGAATGTCAGTTTCATATTCTCTCGCGGAGTTGGTCGTCATTAAGGTATAAAGAGAACTACGTTTATAACTTGAAGAAACACTATCACTGTTTTTTTTGATCTGTTGCGCATAAGAAAGCGGCATTGCAAAGATGATGAAGCCGATAATTAGTAAATTTGTTTTCATGTTTGTTTGAGTTTGAATGCGATAAATTATTAATGGAGAAAAACTTTACTATTGACTGCCTACGTGAATGCCAAAAACTAGCCCATGCAGGACTGTAAAAAATTTTTCCTTTCCATAAAATAAAAATTCACTGGAGTTGAGAGCCAGGGTAACGAATTAGAGTTTTTATCTTCTCTTTATCGCTGGGGTTAATTTATTTTGTTTTTGAGTTAATCTTATTTGATAAATGTCAACATATTAAAAACAAAAAGAAATACCTATAATTAGGTATTTTATTATAAATTAATGAGTTACGTTATTAAGAATTTGTCGGTAAAACCAAATTAGCAAATTGCTTAATTGTTAAACGAGTTTTTAAGGTTTCTCATAGACGTAATGTTTGTGGAAATCTTATTCCTAATCGCTCTAATTCTTTACTTATTTTTCCAAAATGTTGATCGATTCTCTCTATCGACACAATCAAACTAAATCTCGATAACGACCTTGCTTTATGGCATTAATCAAAGACATCTACAATAGACCATTTTACGAACGATTGGCAGCTAGCTTGGAGAAAGTTGTACCTGATTTCAGCTCTAAAAAATTTATAAAAGCCGCATTAGCGGATGCCTTTTATAAAATGGAGTGGAAAGAAAGAGTACAACATACAACAAAAGTGCTTCATGATTTTATGCCAAAGAATTTTGCAGAAAGCGCCAAATTGATGGAGCAAATTGTTGAACAATTGAGGGCTGATGGTTTCGGGGAACAAGGTTTGGTATTTATGTTTTTGCCAGACTATATTGCTACTTATGGTTTAAATGATTTCGAAAACTCTGTTAAGGCTTTAGAATTTTTAACCCAGTTTATAAGTGCAGAATTTGCAGTGAGGCCATTTCTTTTAAAATACGGAGACAAAATGATGGTTGAAATGTTGAGAATGTCAACCCATACAAACTATCACGTTCGTCGTTTTGCAAGCGAGGGTAGCCGACCAAGATTACCCTGGGGAGCAGCAATTCCTTCATTAAAAAAAGACCCAGCTTTAATTCTTCCTATACTAGAAAATCTGAAAAATGATTCATCAGAATATGTGCGACGGAGTGTTGCAAATAACCTAAATGACATTACTAAAGATAACCCTGATGTTGTTATCGGCATTGCCAAAAAATGGAAGGGTTTAGGTAAAGAACCAGATGCAATTATTAAACACGCTTGCAGGAGTTTGTTAAAAAGTGGGCATCCAGAAATTTTGAGTTTTTATGGGTTAGATGCAAATCATTTAACCATCAGTGATTTTAAAATTGAAACGGCGAAAATAAATATTGGTGGCGAAGTCGAGTTTTCTTTTAGCATTAAAAACGAAGATAAAATTGAGCGTTACATCAGGCTCGAATACACACTTTATTACCTAAAAAATAATGGTGGATTGGCTGGAAAAGTTTTTAAAATCAGCGAGAAACCCTATTCCGCAGGTGCGGAAATAAAAATAAAGCGCAAGCAAAGTTTTAAGGTAATTACGACAAGAAAATTTTATGCCGGTCATCATAAACTGTCGATTATGGTTAATGGATTAGAAATGGTAATTGGTGATTTCGAATTAATACAATAATTACCTTTTAGAAATTTTATTGGAAGAAATAGTTCTCTGTAAAGTGCATTTAAACCGGTCAATGCCATCAACTCTTTTTTTAGCGTGTTTGGTATGGCAATTACTTGCTCTTTCTCTCCAAAGTTTATAGCTATTTAGTTTTAGGTTTTGCTTCATGAAAACTTTTACCGCTGCTTCATTTAAGTCAAATTGAAGTGCTATGGCTTCAAAAGGAGTTCTATCTTCCCAAGCCATTTCTATAATTCTATCGCTGTCTTTTTCTGAAAATATACTAGGTTTTGCCATTGACTTTTTTATACCACTACAACAACTTTAGGCTTCCCATTCCACCGTCAACGGCTAAAATTTGACCCGTTATCCACCTTGCTTTATCTTGTAGTAAAAACGTTATCGCATTTGCAACCTCATTTGCGCTCCCTACTTTTTTAAGTGGATTTCTTTTTTGTGAAGCATCCATTTTTTCTGCGGTATTGATAAATTTTGCTGTTAACGGTGTTTCTGTAAGCGAAGGAGCAATGCAATTAACCCTAATAGTTGGTGCAAACTCTGCAGCTAATGCTTTTGTTAAGCCCTCTATCGCACCCTTAGCCATGGCAATCGAAGCGTGAAAGGGCATTCCAGTTGCTACCGCGACAGTACTAATGAGCACGATACTTGCATTTCCGCTTAATTTTAAATTCGGCAAATAGAACTGTATAAAATTCGCTGCTCCCAAACTATTAATTTGATAATCATTTAAAAAATCTGAATTTGTAAGCCTGTTAAAGGGCTTAAGATTGATTGTTCCAGGGAAATAAACTATGCCATCAATTGGCTTTTCCATTTTTGGAAACGATTCGTTTTCATATTTGGCAATGGTAAAAAACTCATCATAATTTTGGTCAGCTTCTTTAGTGGAAATTCCGATTACGAAATTACCTTCTTGTCTTAATTCCTTAGCGGCAGCCAGTGCGATGGCGCTTGATGCACCTGCGAATAGATAAGTTTTATTGCCCATAAAATTATTTTGACTTTCTACATCGCTCACTGCAATACTTAACTATTTCCCAGTTTTTTTCCCATTTTTTACGCCAAGTAAATGGCCTTTGGCAAACTAAGCATATTTTAAAAGGCAGGTTTGTTTTTTTAACGTTGAGCATCTGTAAATCGAAAAGATTTACGAAGTAATTGTACAAGAAGTTTTATAGAATAGAAATATTCTATCAGTTGATGTTGCTGAAAACCTGTCTCGGAAAGTTTACATTAACTACAATCTTATCCTGTGATAAATCGTTTCTGTAGCTTTTGCTTCATCTCCTTCTGGAGAAATATTATAAGCTCTCAGTATAAATTGGTCTGAATTGATAATTTCTAATTCTGT
>SEBM01000391.1 GCA_004296145.1 Flavobacterium sp. | reverse complement strand
CCAAAAAGGCTTTCTAAAATTTTAGAAAGCTTTTTTTATGCTTGTATATTTATTTTATTTGCTTTTCTTTAGTATCAAAAATAACTGACTAAAATATGAGCAAATTACCTTCTTTGCAAAGTGTCTTAAAGGCTACAAAAAATACAATTCTTAGATTTCCTTTAGAAATAATAATCGCCATTTCAGGAACGGTCTGCGCTATTATTTTGAATGAATTAAAATATAACGATCCTCAAAAAGAGCTTTATATAAAAGCTTTAATGAGTTGTTCTTTATGTCTGGTTTTGTTTCTCTCTGTGAGTTTATTTTTTATAGCGGCAAAAAAGAATCCTTTTTTACGATATTTTGCCAGC
This sequence comes from Flavobacterium sp., assembly GCA_004296145.1. Lineage (GTDB taxonomy): Bacteria > Bacteroidota > Bacteroidia > Flavobacteriales > Flavobacteriaceae > Flavobacterium. The sequence continues at coordinate 3,863 of SEBM01000391.1, read as the reverse complement.
ATCATACTCGGAAGCTTGATCTTTTTGTTTGTTTTTAATTTTCATACTAAAATTACTGAAATTGAAGCACAACAATTTTTTGTACTCAATATAACTTTGCATTTATTGGTTTCTTTTGCTGGCTTTTTACCCAGAAAATATAATCAAGATCAATTTTGGGAATTTAATAAACAGCTTTTCTTAAGGATTTTAACCTCTGCCCTATACAGTTTTGTTTTGTATGGTGGTTTAGCATTGGCTGTATTGGCCGTTGATAAATTATTCAATATTGAATTTTACGATAATATTTACCTTCATATCTTCTTTGTCATCGGCGGGATTTTTAATACTATTTTCTTTTTAAGCGGAGTTCCCGAAACCAATAATGAGCAGATTCCTTTAATTCTTAATTATCCGAAAGGGCTTAAAAACTTTACCCAATACGTATTATTACCTTTAATAAGTTTATACTTGGTTATCTTGATTTGTTATGAAGCTAAAATCCTTGTTACCTTATCGTTGCCTGTTGGATGGGTTTCTTATCTTGTTTTGGTTTTTGCTATTTTCGGAATTTTATCTTTTTTATTAGTACATCCAATTGCAACAGAAACAGCAAATCTCTGGATGAGAACTTTTAGCCGTTGGTTTTATTTCTTATTAATTCCGTTACTTGGATTGTTGTTTTGGGCAATTTTGTATCGAATTAACCTTTATGGATTTACGCATGAACGTTATTATGTTCTTTTATTGTCAATATGGCTTTCTGTTGTTGTGGGTTATTTTTTAATCCAGAAACATCCAAAAATAAAATTTATTCCAATAAGCATGTGTATAGCAGGATTGCTTTCTATTGCTGGGCCTCAAAGTGCAAATTCTATTTCGAAAAACAGTCAGCTTTCCAGATTTGAAGATTATATGCAAAAATCAGATTCGAAGAAATTAAGTTTTGAGCAGGAACAGGATTTAAGCAGCATTGTTTCATTCTTAAATGAAAATTATGGTCCGGAAATTATGGTTCCTTATACTAAAACAAAATTGGCGAAACTTCTCAAAAAAAATAAATCTCCCAATGATTATGAAATAATGGAAAGTCTGGGATTTGAATATCGCTCTGAATACGATCGTAGAAACGACAAAGACAGTAGTTTTTATTACTATTTTTATGATAGAGAAGAAAATATCGTAGAAAATATTCAAGGACAGGATTTATTATTCTCATTATCCAGCAATAATTCTTTTGAATGCAAAAGCTGTGTTTCTATAAATGGAAAAACATACTCATTAAAATCAAAGGAAACGGATTATGGTCTGGATCTGCAAATTAATCAAGATGTGATTCCTCTCCACATAAATGATTTTGTAAATAAAAATTCAAACTTTAACAGAAATAACGATTCAGATAAAAAAGTAGTACAAAGAATAGACCATCCAAAATATACTATTCAGCTAACTTATATTAGTGCAAATGGGGCCATTAAAAACGGAAATAAAATTTTAATGAATTACGAAATCAGAGTAATGGTTGATATTAAAAACTAAAAAAGAAACCCGACAAGCTTTAGAAACTTGTCGGGTTTTTATTTAATTTAGAAATCAGGAATCTTAATATGTTCCGTTTTGCATTTTTTCTAATACCGTTTTCATGTCGTTTAAGGTTTCTTCTTCATAAACTGTACTTGAGTATTGCAACGCTTTTTTCTGGGTTTCGATAGCCTTTTCTTTTTGACCGTCTTTATAATACAACTGCGCCAGCGTATCCAGATAATACGGATTGTTTTTAGTAATCATTAAACTGTATTCAGACCAGATAATTGCAGATTTCAAAAAACCAGAGTTTGCAGGCTTCAAAACAACATTCCATGCTGCGTTATTGCATAAATCAGAATGATAGGTTTTAAATGAATTCCAACCATCATAATTATATTGAGAATTAGCTTCTAATGTTGCGAACATTTCGTCTAATTTCTCAATTGCATTTCCTTTCTCAGGAGATAAATAAGTATTAAAATAAGTACTGAATTCTTTTAAGTATTCAATATCATCGATACTATCCTGACTTCCCTGACCTAAATAAGCGAAATAATTTCTATAACATTCAAATCCACCTTTTCCGTTAGCAATCAGTTTTTTATAAATAGCAATTATCTTATTTTGGTTGGCACTTCCTTCAACACCTTCCTGAGAAATATAACTGTTATTTTGCAGGGCAGACGAAATTAAATTTGCGATTTTCATCGGAGGATTACCTATAGTATCCGCTTTTGCAGCCTCTTTTTCAATCGCATCATAATGTTTAATCAGATAATCAATAGACAGGAAATCAGTATCATTAAGAATTCTGTCTTCTTTAAAGAATTGTTTATAGAATCCCTCATTTTTTATTTCCTTCAAAGTTGTTTCTACCAAAAGCATATTTGGTTTTGTATCTTTTTGATGCCCCTCTATCACTTTTTTCCAGGTTTGCAAAACCTCTTTTTTATCTAAGACAACTTTATTCAGTTTAAAATCTGCCGGATTAGGATTCTCTCCAACGGGTACAACCTCAGCATAATCAGCTTCATAATCATAAGGCAATTCAACTATCGCTGCAGTATGAAAGGCCTTAACCAAATCAGCATCAGTTGCTTTTTTATTTTTTATGACTTTATTAAAAACCTGAAAAGCATTATTTCTTTGAATCTTTTTACAGAAATCATCATAATAATTGAATTTTGCTTTTTGATCATTTAAGGTCGTTTTTAAGCTGGTTAAAACATCTCCGTCGCCATTCAAAATAATCACACTTGGATTATCATTTAATTTATTCGCTTTTAACCATTTTTTATCATCGGCTGTAGCCAGGTAATAATTAAAGACATCATATTGAGGCTGATAAACATCATACATATTATAACCAACCTGTACTTCCTGCTCTTTTACAAAAGCATCAAAATCTGCTTTTGCCGAAGCATTTTTACTGTCTGAATAAACAACCAGAAATTTAGTTTTAGCATTTTTTGTAGCCGTTATAGCATCTTTTAAATTATTTTCAATTTTCAATTTAAAATTTACCCTTGGCTCTGTATACGCTTCAACAACTGTCGAAGCGCTATCTACAGCCACACCATAATCTTCTGAATAGGTGTCTTTTCCGGGATAAGTCCATTTTGCAATACTTTGCTTTTCAATAACAGCAATAGTTGGTTTTTCAACTACAGCCGGCGTATTTTTTTCGTTTAAAAAAACAATCGGATCTTTTCCTTCCGGTCCTGAAATTTTCAGTTCGTTTGTTTTTTTATCATAAAACCCTGAAATTTTTAAATCTCCCATAACATCAAATTCATATTTGATGGTGATTTCAGAAACATCTTTAGGAAGCGCATATTTGTAAATTTTAGACTCTGTCTCATATCCTTCATACACCAAATACAAATAATCGGCCTTTTCAATTTCAAAATCAATATCAATATTTTTATAATCAGGATCGACCTTACTTTTAATATCTGAAATTCTCTGATACTGAACTTCTCCGCTACCATTTTGTGTTCCTATATAAAAAGGATAATAAGAAGGGTCTGAAAATTTAACTTTAATATTTTTGGCTTTTTTATCACTTTTAAAAGTCAGATTAAAAGAATCATCTGCTTTTTTATTTTGAGAAAAGACTAACGAATCGCCTTTGACTTTATAATCTCCTGTATAAAATACTAACTCGTACTTATCGTCATCTAATAAGTTTAATTTGATTTTTTGTCCTTTGTTTGTAGACAAATAAGTTCCTTTTTCAATAACTTTTGTTTGAGAAAATGAGGCGGATATTAAACAAAAGAAAGCGAAGAAACTCCATAGAAAATTGCGCATACTTAATTATTTTGGTTGTTACTATTATGCACAAAGATATTTCT
>SEBM01000390.1 GCA_004296145.1 Flavobacterium sp. | reverse complement strand
TTATAAATTTTTCCTCATCGAAAAAACCTTTCTTATCTATGATTTCAAGCGTTAATTTGTTTTTGCTTTCTATGCTACTTTCGAAAATTTTATTTGCCCTTATTTCTTTATTGCTTTTAATTTCGTTGTGTATCATAATAATTTCATCAGTATAAATACTACCATCAATAAGTGTGTAGTGTCCATTCTCGACAATTGATTTAGAATTTATGTCTTGTGCAATATGCGTCATCTTATCGTTACCTGAAGCCCCAAATAAAACAGTACAGTTTAGATTTCCATTAACAAACAGGTAAGCGTCATTCACTATAAGGTTCTTACAGGTTAAATTTCCGTCAACAATTACAATTTTCGAAGTATTAATAAGAATGTCTGTATCTGTTATATAATTATCTTCCCAAACAATAATATCCGCGTCCTGGGTATTTAGAAATTCAAAATCTTTAAACGCTCTATTAAGAAATTTTATTTTTATGTCCTGTTTAGGTTGACTATCTAATTCTAACATTCCTTTTTTGATTGTTTCATAGAATGCAGGATTGGTTTCATGTAGCATTTTAAGAAAGTCTTCGTCTATTACGTCAATGTTAGGTGTCAAAAAATCAATTGCACCATCTATCGTATCTTGCAATGAAAGAGGAAGTTTTTCTAAAAATGCCTTAAATTCTTTATCGGTAGAGTTCATATTTATTTCCTTTAAAATGATGTAAAATCGGTTCGTTCATTGTTGTACGATATTGGTCAATAAAATTGCAGACAACTTCAACACAACTGTAATTTATACTTCATTAGCTGTTCGGCGTTTTATTTTGGTGTTCGTTTAATCTTTCCTGCAATAATTTCTCAAGTGCATTAAAGTCATATTTCAAAGTGTTTGGGCTTATCGAAAGAGGAGTTCCGTAAGTATTCATATTTCCTTGCATCATTTTTCGTTTTAGTCCTTTCACATTTTCTAAAAATTGGTTAGGTTCTTTCACAAAAACGAGTAGAAATTTAGAGTTTTGATAGGTTTCTGTCTTTATCTCTATAATCTCATGCCACTTAATAAGTCCAACACTTAAAAGGGCAGAATTGTCAGTTATTCCATTTTCGTCAATGATAAGTCCAGTGTTGTTTCTAAATATATTTTTGGCACCATAAATGGTAAGCCAACCAAAAATTAAAATTGTTGCTATGATAAGAATTCTATTAAATAAAGGGTTTTGGAAAAAGAAAAAAACGGTTGTTTTTGCAAATTCATCAGCTTGAGGAAAAAACCAAATACTCACTAAAACCAGTAGAAATGTGAAAGCAACTCCGAGTATTAATTTTGTCTTGTCAATTGGTATTTCAATTTTAGTCATAGTTTTATTTTTTATGCGTTTTATAATGATACTATTAAAATCGGGATTGCAATTAGTTCGCTTGATGGGCACTTCCTATGTTAGCTGATATGTGATTTTAGCCCAGTTGTTGTTTTAAATCTTTCTCTGCTGTCCAGGTGTCAAATGCCATATCCGCACCTGCTATTTCTACAATTCTATCTTTATGTGTCATAACCCCCAATCCGTGTTCGCTGTCCCACGAACAAGAAAAACCAAAACCTATGTAAGGATGGTCTTCTTTAACTACAGACGTGACGTAAAAATTAACTGGAGACAACAAGTCTGCAAAACCCTGAATGGCTTTCAAATCAGGCATAAAATCTTGTTTGTCTTTTTCCGAATAGTTGTAGATGTTTTGTAGGTCAGGATATTTTTTCAAGAGCTCATTGAGTAAATTTGTTAAAATTATTTCTTGATTTTCTTGTAAATAAGCTAAACCGTTTTGTTGCCCTGTGGTTGGCTCTCCGACAATTTCGCCGTCTTCATCAAGCAAATTATAATACAATTTTTTACCTTCTTCCTTGAAGAAATTTTGCCAATATTTTAATTCAAAAATGATGTCAAAATCTTCTTCATCACTATCTTTTTTAGTAGTCAACTCTTTTGGACTTTCAAGATGTTTATTGAAGAATTCATAACAAAATGGAGCTCTTGTAAAAATGTATTCTTTGTTTTCGGCATAGCATAAGTTAAAAAATTCAAGCGCTTTTTCCTCATTTCCACACTCTAAACAACATTCTCCGTTGTAATAATTATTTATATAGGCAGGATGTTTTTTTGAAAGTGAATGAGCATCCATTTCAATAATCCATCTCATCATATTTTCAAAATCATTCAGGTTGATATATTCATTTATCATTCTTCCAATAAATATACTTCCCTGATGAATGTTGTACTTTTCTTTATCTGCTTCTTGCCATTTTTGTTCTATAAAATTGATTAACTCCTGTTTTGTTATTTTAGATTTCTTCAACATCGACCTATCTAAAAAAGTGTCAATTTCATTGATGATATTTTGTGCGTTTGTCATTTGTTTTTTTGGGGGTTTGCAGTCTGTCCGAAAATTACACTTGGTCGTTTTTATTTATTCGATATACTTGAAGTGTTGATTTAATTTATCAAAGTTTATGTTGTCAATAATTATCTGGGTAAATTCCAAATCAGATAACAAACCATTTTCATTGAACGCTCTTTGATATATTTGTTCAATAATTTGAGCTTGCCTTGCTGTCAAATACTTTTTATGAGTTTTTAGCATACTCAATATATTCGCTGTAAAATCTCCGTCCATAACTATACTGTCTTCATCAAACTCATAAACAGTTTCAAGCATTTTAAGAAAAATAAAATCTTGCAAATTTTTAGATTGATAATCTATTTGGTCTGTGTCATGCCAAACAAATACTATTGGAATATCATTATCTTGTTCCCCATTTAAATAGAAACAATAATAATCTCCTGCCCCGTTTCCAGCCAAAGGAATAAGTCTTAAGTCCGGGTTATGGAAAATTCCCGGATTTTTGAAACGTTCATTGAAAAGATAATCATCATCGAATTCAATAAATTCATATTCGTTTGCAAATAATAATAAAGGCGGGTTTGTTTTGAGCTTAGGAAAGGTTTCTGAAAACCACTTTGGACCTGCTTTGCCAAATTCAAGCATCTTATCTGAATATAGTTGCTTATAAAGTCGGGGATATTCGAAATTGTATTTTGTTTCTATGCGCTCAAGATTTTCCATATTTATGTCTAGTTGAGTTATTTTTTATTCAGCGTTAAAATATTGTTGCAAACCATTTATCAAACCTTTCTGATTTATTTTTCCGAATTGAATATTTCATTGTACAGTTTAGCATCAATTCCATTTTCACCTTTCCAACTACCCAACGGCAATATAATGTGCCGTTATGCACAATATATTTCTACTTTTGCTTTTCACATACTCCATAAATCCGTTGTAATAATCGTCCACTGTTTTCTTTTTTATGGCTGTCCATTTGCTTTTTGGTTGGCTTAGTTCTTTCTTTTCAGATTTATTGCCCATCCCAACTGTAACTGCATCCATTCCGTGAAGATTTATCCATCTATGGTCGTAATTTTCCTCATTTTTTCTAACGAAGTAAACCACTTTTGTAACTGTTTTTTCAAGTTTACTAATGTCTTGAAATGCATATTTATTAATGTCTGGCCCATACTTTTCGTTCAAAACAGCTACTGCTTGCTTTGCAGAATTGTCTATACACAAGTTAGCGTCATACCTTGCTCTTAGTTGTGCTACATAAAACCAATATGTCCCATTGTCCTTTTGGTTTAGACTAAAAAGTTCACGGGACAGCGCATAGACAACTGCCGGGTTGTAAAAGTTTGGATTTTTCAGGATACGGTCAACGGTCTGCTGTTTAAGCTTTTTGTCTTTACCGTTTAATATTTGTATTGCTTCATTGTGTCGGGCAACGTTAATTGATATAAAAGCTCCTTTCGGTTTAATTTCCTTTGTCTGAGCGTTACAGAGTGCTGTAAATCCCAAAGTGATTGCCAATAAAAGAATAATTTTTTTCATTGTTTTTCCGTTGTTAGTTAGCTGTGTCATTTATATTGTGTAAGTGCCTTGTTAAGCGATGTATGAGTTAGTTGCTTTCATTGTTTTTAATAAATTCTTTAGCATACTCAATGATACTTTTTTGTCCGTTTGAAAAGCTGCCACTAATTTCACGTTTTATACAATCATTGATAATTTCTTCCGCTTTTTTGAAATCTTTTTTAATGATTAATATTAAAATTTTATTCAACTCTTCATTAGGTTTATCAGCAATGAGTGTTTCAAATGTGTCAATGTTAAATGTTTGTTTCCTGC
>SEBM01000389.1 GCA_004296145.1 Flavobacterium sp. | reverse complement strand
ATGCCAGGTCGTGCTTTTGCATGTGAAAATAAATCAGAGAACTACTCTTTTAAGATAGAAAAGTTATCGAAATCAGAAAAAAGAGAATGTTGTAATATAAATAGTCATTCCCACAATAAAAATCAGAATCCTTGTACCGGAAAATGTAAAAATACATGTATTTGCACTATAGCTTGTGGCAATTTCTGGGCAATTTTTGATTCTGTTTTAAAGATTAATAATTACGATACTTCTAGCGAAAAACAGAAAATTGATAGTTATAATAGCAGTATTTCAGCTGGTTTCTCTTCTCTTTGGCTTATACCTAAAATAAGTTATTAAAAAATTGACAGCCATACGAGTGTCAAGTCTCGTGAGCAGTAAAAGCTCGTCATCACATTTTCTTTGCAATCAATAGAATTCCTTTTTTTATTCTATCACTGTTAGATCTCGATCTAAAATTAATTATTGAATCAAAAATTGTATAGAATATTGATTCAAAAAGTTTTTTTGAATCTTATTTTATCCAAAAATTGATAAATTGATGATCAATCGATTTTTGCAGGTTAAAAATTATTCCAGATGCTATAGATGATGACAAAACTAATCTCCATATAACTTGATTGGTTAGCTTGTAAAGAAAGTGCGACAAGAATTAATGGCTGATGTCAATTATAGGTAAAAGTCTAAATATTTAAACAACAATAAGACTCCTGCATCAATATCTAAAAAAAAGGCAAACTAATATAAGTTTCTAAAAATAATAGAGACAAATAATAATAATATTTAAATAAAAATAAAATGAAAACACTAATAATAATTGTAAACCTATTTTTATTAATGGGAACTACAGTATCAGCACAAAATGTTACAAAAAAAGAACTGGCAAAAACAATGTATGTTTGCCCTTCTCATCCTGAACAGAGTGATTTAAATTCGGGAAAATGCCCTATATGTTCGATGGAGATGGTTAAAATAACTAAGAAAATCGATACACATCAGTCCAAAGGCAGTCAGCCAATGACAAAAAACGTTATCCAATATGTGTGTCCAATGGACGGTTCTATTTCAGACAAAGAAGGTAAATGTTCTCAGTGTGCCATGCAATTGGTAAAAACAACCAAAATAGTAGATACTCATCAAACAAAAGGAAGTCAGCCGATGTCTAAAAAAGTGGAGCAATATATCTGTCCAATGGATGGAGCGACTTCTGATCAATCTGGTAAGTGTTCAAAATGTGGCATGACTATGACAAAAATAACCGAAAAAAAGGATACTCATGCGACAAAAGGCAGTCAGCCAAAAAGTGAATTGGTAACCAAATATGTCTGTTCAATGGATGGTCAGACCTCAGACAAACCTGGGAATTGTTCTAAATGTGGAATGGAAATGATCAAAAAGGAATCAAAAGAATAATTTTATTTGGTAAATTTAATTGAGAAAAAAAAGCCTGTAGAAATATTCTCTACAGGCTTTTTATTTTTGGGGTAATATCTATATTTTTATTTTAATTCCGGCATTGACTACAAAACCATCTAACGGAGCATATATATCTTTGAAAACAGGATTTGAAATTGGTCCGGTATAAATACTTCCAAATTTCGTTTGTCTGGTATCAGTAAAGTTTTCAAAGTTGGCATATAAAGAAAAATTCTCCCATAATTTTTCAACCATAAAACCGAAGATCCAGTATTCCCTTCCGGTTGTTCCATCATTTAATTTTTGAGCACTGTAATAATATGCCTCTAATCCGGCTTTCCATTTATCTTCTACTTCATACATCAAAACATTGTTCAATCGATGTTTGGCTGTTAAAGGATTCTCAGATTTAATACCGTTATTTTCTATTGATGCATCAGTATAAGTATAACCCAGAAATAGTTTGAAATCTTTATATCCTAATTTTACATTAGTTTCAGCTCCTTTGGTATCTAAATATCCATCAACATTAACAAACTGGTAAATATTATTTGGAAGAGAAGTTAAAATCAGTGGATTGTCAACATTCGTGTAAAAGAACAATTGATTGATCGATAAAGATATATCTTCAGTAATATTGGTCTTGTAATTCACATCAAAATTAGCACCATAGCTTTTTTCAAGTTTATTAAAATCACTATTGATAGGCAATACGTTCTGATATTGAATACGTTCACTTTCTTCAGTAAATATGGTTGGAGTTTTATAACCCAAGCCACCGCCAATTCTTGAAGTAAGTTTAGGATTTATTTTAAATAAAGCAGAAATTCTTGGCAGTAGCGAAAACCCGTAATCAATGACATAATCACCTCTTAGACCTGTCTCAATATCCAGCCATTCTTTAGCTTTCAGGGTATTTTGAACAAAACCCCCATATGTTATCTGATTATAATCTCTTAGAGGAAATGAAGTAGCACTGTTTTCTGTAAATTTATCAGTGTACAAATTGGCTCCTGTAACCCATTCGGATATTTCACCATTGCGTGAATATGTAATTTCTGAAAAAGTACTATTCTGAAGACCGTCAAAAACATAATCAGGAATAGTTATCACACGGCTAAAATTATTGAAACTATTTTTAAATGTTATAGACTCCTTTTCATTGAATTTATGTGAAAGGGTAAGTTGGGTACTGATTCTTTGTGTTTTGTTTTTTTCAAAATAACTATCAGGGTATTTACTTTCGTCTTTTATATAATCTATGTTTCCGCCAATACGATTTTCGAAAACTGTATTTACTCCAAAATTAAGTTTTGTATTTTCATTAAAATAAACAAACAATTTTGGGTTAAAATTATAACGTTCAAATTTAGGAATTGCTGTAAGCTGAATGTCGGCAGGATCATATGGTGCATTTCTATCATGCGATGCAAATACAGTCAATCCAATTTTATTGAACCTTTGTGAATAAAATCCATTAATATCCAAGCCAAGTGCGGATGTTCCATTTAATAAAAATCGCAATTCTCTTTCTTCTGTCGGGGTTTTAGAGACTAGATTTACCAGCCCGGCAATCGCTCCACCACCATATAGGGTAGAGGCAGATCCTTTAATTATCTCTACCTGTTTTAGATCGAGCGGTGGTGTCTGCAGTAATCCAAGACCGCTGGAAGCTCCTGAATAAACAGGAAAACCATCTTTTAATATCTGTGTATATCTACCGTCTAATCCCTGAATTCGGATGGAAGAGTTTCCTGATGTGGCTGATGTCTGTTGGGTTTGAATACCGGTACTCTCATTAAGCATCATTCGGATATCGCCAGGTTTCATGTTTGCTTTTTCTTCGAGCTCTTCTCCAGCAATAAATTCTACTCTGGTAGGAATGTTACTTATAGTTCGTGTACCTCTGGTAGAAGTGACAATAATTTCATCCATCTCTTCAGCTTCGCTTTCTAACAAAACTTCTAAAAATTCGGTTTCCAGTGGTATAGTAAAAGTAGCCATGTGAGTTTTGTAACCTTCTGTAGAAAAAGAAACATTATAAACTCCCTGGGGAAGATTCTCAAAAACAATAACGCCTTCTGCGTTTGATACAGATGATAAATTAGCTTTCTCAATTTTAGCAGTAATGCTATTTATTGGCTGACTTGTTTGGGCATCTTTAATGATAATTTTGATTTTATTCTGTGCTTGTGCTGTGCCAATAGTTATTATTGCCACAATTGATAAAATATATTTAAACATTTATAATTTCTTAATATTAATACATAAATATGCTCATGATCTGTAGATCAAGAACGAAAAACTATTTTACATATTAAGTAATTTTAGGAGGCTGCCAAATTTTACAAATGAATGAAGAGTCAACAAACTTATTATAAAACTTAGGCTGTAGGACTTCGTTTGTTGTAAATTCTAATTCTTGTGAAATTAAAAGTGAACTTTGTGCAATAGTAAAGCCAATGCAACTGCCACAAGAATAAAAAGGAGAACATTTTCCATTGCAATCATTTCCGCAGTCATGCGAATCATTCTTGCAATTCTTTTCTACATTACACTCAGAATGTTTAGCATATGCAGAACAAGGCACTGTTGAAAGAAACAGTACAACAAGCGATAGAAATGTTATCAATATTTTCACGCTACAAATTTAAAATATAATATTTATAATAAAATTGTTTTGTATAAAGTTTCTTTTAAATCATGCAAAGAATGGGTTATACAAGTTTTTTAAAAAATACTTCACCTAGAAATTTATCAATATAAAACCTGCTCGAATCGAAACAAAACCAAACGTGAACCAACCGTTTTTAATCATTACGGACTCAGAAAAG
>SEBM01000388.1 GCA_004296145.1 Flavobacterium sp. | reverse complement strand
TGTCCTTTAAGAAGGTGAACGATATGGATTTGCATAACATCCCATCTAGTGCAAGTATATCCTAGCGCAAGCGTCTCGCCTGTGATTGAGATGATTATGCTGAGTTTGATTTTAAATTTGGGCACAAGCGGGACGCTTGCGCCATAGAGGGGTTAAGTGAAATTACTAAAAGATTGGGAAGGTTGAAGAAGAATTCTCCGCCACTTTTGCCAAGGCGCTGTTACCAGCAGGTTTAGTTCCCCGGTTTGTGTTGCAATAACCATATGGAGTCATTTGCTTTCTTCGTATAGTTCAAAAGAAGTTCTCGGTCAATTTTTTTAGAAACTAATAACTTTCCTTTTTCTAATTTCCAGTCTTCATTATAATACCTTAAAACGGTAATTGCATTTTGCTTATGTCTTTTGGTCAACATATCTGGAACGCCAACTATTTTGTCGCCATTAAAGACGTGTGGAATGTAAACCTGATACTGATTGTCTCGGCTTTTAAAAACAACTAGTCCAAAAAGTATTACACAAAATATTGTCGTTATAATTATTGTTCTTTTCATTTCGGTCGTTTAATCTAGCAGTTCGGTACTTGCTGCTAACGTTTTGCAGCTACCCGAAGGGCGGGACTTTTACCGCAAAACTTGATTTGAAAACCTAATGTTTGATTAACCACAAAACTTTCTTTGGAACACGAAACCCCGCCTTTTGGGTAGGTGCTGTTATGCACAGTAATTCTATTCATATTCAAAGTTGCTGTATTTATAATCTGTCTTGCTGTATTGTCTAGCAAGTTCGTCAAAGCGTTTGTTTTTCTTGTCGCTACCAAATTTACAGAACACATTTTCAACAGATGGATTTTCAAGTGCTGGAATTATATTTTCTGGTTCTTGGTTCTCCGCCAAAACGTAAATAAATTCTTTTAAACTTGGTGCATTTTTCAAAGTTGACAAATCATTCAATCCCTTTAAGTTCTCAAGATAAATTCGTCTTAATTTCTTGTTATTTGAAAAGTCAGGCAACTTAGTTAATTGTTTTAGAGATTGAATAAATAAGTTCTGAAGTGTTTCCAATTTTGAGATGAAGGAAAGGTCTGCCAAGTCTCTTACTTGCCATAGCTCCAAATACTTTATTGATTTAAGACTTGCCAAACCACTTAAATCCTTTATTCCACCTAATTTTATGTCTACTGACCATAAATGTTCTAAATTTTTCAGATAGTCAATATTGTTTGTTGAAATTGACCTTAAGACAATTTTTTTCAGTTTTTTCAAATTGCTTACTGCTTCAATTCCCTTTTGTTGTCCTTCCAAATACAAGTATTCTAGATTTTCAAATCTTTGAATGCTATTTATTTTTGGTTTTTTTGACCTTGTTTGATGAAGATAAAGTTCTGTAAGGCTTGGATTTAATTCGTCCAGAAAATCGAAGTTGTCCAAGTTGAATATTCCAACTCCTAAATGTTCTAAATTCTCAAGTTGAGTTACAACTTCTATTCCTTTAGCGTCCATTAAACAGTCAGCAGAAATTCTTCTTAAGGATGGAATTCTTTGAATGAATGACAAGTCACAAGTTTCTCCATAATGTCCATAAACTCTCAAAGAGATGTCAGGTCGTTTTGAAAAAACAACAAGTTCCAATAGTTCAATTTCTTTGTCTGTTAATGGACTTGCAAATTGGATGGATTGTGTTTTTGGATTAGTCGCAAGTTTTTCAAGGTCGTTTTTGGTTACGCCTCTAGAAATCTGATACTGTCCAATTGTTTCGTTTACTGTCTGTACGCTCATTTTTTATTATTGTGCATAACGTTTTGGGGCTTGGCGATGGCGGGCAAATCGAAGCCGAAACTTTCAACTAAAATACAAATTTCTACCGAAGTACAAAACGTGAATTTTTGACGTTCCGCCCGCTATTGCCAAACCCTTGTTATAGCCAGTGGTTTTACTGTTCGTTTGTTGGTATATGTTTTTCTTTGCAATAATTTTCAACTTCTGTGTCGTTTGCAAAGTAGCCGTCACAAAATTCGTCCAATTCTTTTTCTGCTCCTGAAACATATTTTTCGCTTGCAGTCATTAATTTTTCAGTTTGCTCGATGAATTTTTCAAACTCTTTGTTCATTTTGCAAAGCTTGTCAATTGTCTTAAAATCCAAATCACGAAAAACTGAAGGATAAAGAACTTTACTTTGATATGGATTTGCGTTAAGTTCTATAATTCCAATTCCGAAAGATTGATTTAGCCTTGCCATTTCTTCATTTAAACTGTCGCTAAATTCAAAAGCAACTAAATACCCATAATTTGCCCAACTTGAATTTGAAACGGCTTGAAAAAATGCTTTTTTAAGTTCGCTGTCGCTGTTAATTTCTCTTTTCAGTTCGTATGAGCTGATTTTAAAAGTGTCAACACGATTAATAGACTTCAAAAAATTTTGACTTGCTTTTGTCTGTAAATTCAAAAATTTAATTCCAACCATATCTGGATGTGTCCAAATTTGGTTGTTGTCTTTTCCATTAGATTGTTCGTGGAAAATTGTCTTTGAGTAAGTGTCAGTATTTTTTAGATAACTACTCAAAAGTTTATGTAAATCTCTTTCTTCGTAAATTCTTGATTTAGTAGTTTTAGCTGGTTTTATTGTCACAACTTCGTTGTCGCCACTCAAAATTTCAACACTAATATTTTGCTCGTTTTTTGTCAAGTAGTACGAGTAAGTTCCTCCGTCTTGCTTAATACGTTTTACTCTCGTGTCGCCATTGCGAATAAAATCGCCAAGAACTGCCGAAATTGTTGAGCCTGGCGTTTTTGAAACGTTAAAGTCGTAATATTTTTTGTCAAGAATATGATTAAGAACCGCCAAATAATTCGTTACATTATTGATGTCTTCTAAACTTTTTAATACAGCTTCTTTTAATGTCATTTTTAGTTCGTGTTTGGTTTCGTGGTTCTGTCGTCACACCATTGGCTATAACGTTTTGGGTATTGCCGAAGGCGGGGATTTTTAGCACAAAAGTTCAATAAGAAATCCTAATGTTGAACCTTGCACAAATGTCCAATCGAAGCCATTCAGCCCCGCTTTTGGCAATACCTTGTTGTGTGTAGGTATTTTTTTAAGTTCTTATCATTATTTCACCATCTTTTCGTTGAAGGAAATTATCTCCACCTTTCCGTTTTTTTCCTTTCCGATATTTTAGTCCACCTACAGTAAAGTCCAATTTAATTTTTGGTTTTAAGGTTATCAATATCCAACCATCTTTTGCCATAAATCCGCCCAAAATAGGTGCGTTTTCTTTTTTAATGTAATTTATGGATTCGATATTCTCACTATTTAGAATTTCGTTCGCAAATTCTTTTACTAAAGCTCCATTCACAATGTCAAGTCGGTAGCTGTATTTCATATTCACAGTTATCAACATTGAATAGGAATTTTGATTTTCAGTTCGTCCGTTTACGTGTTTTAAATCCTTTCGGTCAAACTTTATTGTGTCAGAAAGGATTCTCTGTTTTAAACTGTCAATAAATGGTTTAATATCTTCTCCGCTTACCAATTCTGATGGAATTTCTTGCGTTTTGGTTTGTGCTGTCAATTGTAAACTACAACCTAAAATCCAAATCAAAAGGACGAATTTATATTTCAACTGTTTGTTTTTCATAATTACACACAACTTGTATATAGGTCTGACATTATCAGACCTATCCGCCTAATTTCCTGCAGATAGGTCTGATAAATTCCATCCTTTTTAAATATATTAAAAAAATAAATAAATCATCAAAAGGACTTTATTTTGTTACTGGTTCTTTGCAATTGTATTTTAATTAAATGAAGTAATACGTTATAAATAGGCAATATCTAGGTCAAGCATTGAAATATCGATGCCACCGAAATGTTAAATTTCCAATGGTTAAATTTAGTCATATAAACACAATTAGTTTGCTAAGAGCTAGCGAAGTTCAAGGCAACCAATGCAGGCTCTTCATTGTTAACGATAACCCTTTTCAAACCAGTTACAAATTTGTACACCAGGCAAATAATTATTTAGCCTTACCAAATAGTCCTTTACGGGCGTCCTCATTGTTTTGCCCCGTGCTCTTTCTCTTTTTCCTGTCCTTGAAGATCATCTTTTGCCAACTGTTGTCTCGCTCGGTGGCGTCGCCGGGACAGAAGCCAGCCCGTAGGATGGCAGCAGGGTGAAATTCCTGCCGGTTGAGGACGGCCTTGCCCGCAAAGGTTCTTTCGGCATAGAAGAGTCCGAGAGACACCAGATAGAT
>SEBM01000387.1 GCA_004296145.1 Flavobacterium sp. | reverse complement strand
CCATAAAGTAGAAAAGAATGGATGTTGGAACGTTTTAAACTAGCCGCTCAAAATCATACAAGAAATAAGGTTTATCAATTTTGGCAATATGGGAATCATGCAGAAGAAATTTACACCAATAAGTTTATGTGGTCTAACTAGATTATATACATTTAAATCCTGTAAGGTCAGGTTATGTCAGCCAGGCATCGCATTATATTTATTCCAGTGCAGGCAATTATGTAAATGATTCTGGACTATTAAAAATAGAAAAAGCAGACAATCCTATTGTTGATGTATTGGATTCAAAATCTATTTCTAAATACAATCTTTATTAAATTGGGTTAAAGTCGGAGACTTAAAGAGGTTTTCGTTTTTCTTAATAAAATTGTATAAGAGCGCAAAGTCAGAGACATTTGCGCAGCGATCAGTGAATACAAGTTGACTGAAGACTTAGGAGAGCGGGGGGAAACAAAAGATGGTTATATTTGGGCTGTCCAAGGGGTTGAAACTACGACCATTAATCTTAGTGTAGGTAGTCCTAGTTTTCATAAAAATATTGAAACAGGAAATATTATTAAATTCAGTGAAATTGCAAAGAAACTAGGATTTTAAAAGCCAACGTTATGAAAAATAAAATATTTTTAATTACCATTTTCTTATTTGTACTAAATGGATGTGGTGATTTTAAAACAGATTGCAATGCTTTAGAAGAACATTATAGAAATGAAGAGGAATGTTCAATGATAGTTGAAATTCCCCCAAAACCTTCATCCGTATATTTTGAAGCATATGGTAAGGCCTTGGAAAATGGAAAACCTTGTATATGTAAACAAGAAAGTAGATGGTGGGCAACATTTAGTGACCAAATTAAAAAAGGAGATACAATCATAAAAAAGAAAGGTAAACTAAGTTTTGAAATTCGTAAAAAAGATACAATTCTTAAATTTAACTGGGAATGTGAAGGTAAAATTTATAAATAATAAAATATGAACCTGTTACTCGGAGGGCTTATGAAATAGTCAGCGAATGTAACAAATTAGCTCCCTCAATCTAAGCAAACAAAAAAAACGCTCCGTAAAGTCTTCCTTATGAAAAGCTGCGCAATCCCTAAAGCCTGGGGACTGACTATCCGCAATTTTTTTATGTATGTTATAAAAAAGCTCCAAAGAAATCTGGAGCTTTTTTGTTAAGGACGTAATTGAAAAATTCTCAGAATCTTTTTTGATTTATGCTAAATAGATAGATTATTTTATCCCAAGATTTCCATCAAATGTATTAAAGTCATCTTTTCTTTTTGGCTTGACAATTAATAAATTATACAATTGGTGACAGATTGATTTTAATTCAATAAAGTTAGAATTGTCAATTGCTTTTTCTCCTAATGGTATTAATTGACTATGTTTTGATCTGTCTCTAAAGGCACTCGGATCTTCAAATCGTAAATGATAAAAAAAATCGATATAACTTTCGTCTTGATTGTTATAGATGTTGTTCAATAAGTTTTCTAATTCTTTTTTCTTTTTGCGAATCAGATATTTATTATTTGACTGAAGAACTTCTTTTTCGTTTTTTATGATTTTTTCATATTCTTCTTTTTGGCGTGGACTGCCTTTTTCAATATAAAAAGAAAAACTATCTTTTAAGTTATTGTATTCTTCAACCTCAAACAATATGTGTTTGTGTCGGATAAGATCATCAAATTCCTGAATGTAGATTTTTTTCAATTCATCAATCTGATATTTTTTATCTGTAATAGCATCATTTTTATTTTCTAATGCCTCATTATAAAGAACTGTTAACGATTCCTGAGATCTTTTTAACTTGCTTAGATATTCATAATTCTCATTTTGCTCTTCACTTCTTATTTCTTCTAAAATAGTATCTAAAGCGTTTTTAATTTCAGACACCAATTTATCAATCGAAATTTTTCTTTGATGCGGATTAAAGACTTCGTTGATTTCTAAATCAAGAGCGCTAATATAGACATCGATACTCAAATCACGGGATTCCGAAACTTTAAAATTCAGTTCGATATCCATTCCTTTTAAAAGATCCTGTTCAAAATTACTTCCGGATATTTCAATATAGCCTATAGATAGATTACTCCCTACCATACTTCCGGCATTTCCTTCAACTACATTGATGATCAGTTTTTGGTCAGAGTTTTTTAATATGTTTTTAGAACAGGTTTTGTAAATGGTTTTCTTTAGAGGCAGAATATCGTTTTTCTTAAAGATAATTTCCATGTGGCTTTTTCCGGATTCTTCGTCTAATTCCAGACAAATATCGTTCGGAATTGGTTGTCCCAGAATGCTGTATAAACCGTTTGTAATTTGAATATTTGGGTTGCTAAATAGTTGTTTTTGCTGATTATCAAATAAAAACAATGTGAATTGATTGGTCGCTTTTTCTAATAAAGGAACAAACTCGGCTATTTTTTTATTTGCTTTCAAAAGTCCGGTATCAAAACCGCCATCTGCTCGTGTAATTCTGTAATAGCCATCAAATGATTCTTGCAAAAGAACAACAATCAATTCTTCAGAATCTTTAGAATGAGGCTCGTAAATGGTTTCCACCTGAATACTATTTTCTTCGGATTTAGATTCTTCTACAATTTCTTCATCGACTAATTCTGAAGGTTTTGAACCGGCATAATAAGCTGCTCCAATCATCACTGCAGTTGTGGGATCCAGATTGGTTTCTACCTCAATTTGAGTTCTCTCCTGCAATTGCTGGCGTATGTAAGGAATATATGTAGTACCGCCAACCAATATAATACGTTCTATATCTGAAAAATCTAAGTAATTTTCTTTAATTAATTTTTCAACCAAATGAAAAGATTCTTCAAATTTAGGCTGAACGATTAATTCAAATTCTGCTCGACTGATATCAATGTCTAATGAAATTGAAAGTTCGTCAAAATCAATTTCAATACTTGAGGTTTCTTTTATCGAAAGTTCTTTTTTTGCTTCTTCTGCTTTGTAAAGAAGTTCAAAAAAGAGTTTGTTGTATACTTGATTTTCTTTAGAAATTAGTTTGTTCCAAAGATTATTTTCCTGAGTTGCCTTTTCGATTTTCGGGCATATAATTTTTTCAACAAATAAAGTATCCAAATCGACACCTCCCAGAAAATTATTTCCTTTATGATCAAATACCTTTAGATCACGTTCGTTAATGTTTACAAGAGCAATATCAAAAGTTCCTCCTCCAAAATCATAAACCAGCCATTTTTTATCAGATGCGATTTCGATGTTTAAGGAATTAGAATAAGCCAGACAAGCCGCAATAGGTTCCTGAAGTAAAACGATCTCTTCAAAACCGGCCTGATAACCTGCTTTTTTGGTGGCATTAGACTGAATTGTATCAAAAGAAGCCGGAATGGTAATGACGGCAGATTTTAAACTTTCGCCCTGAGCGAAATTAATTAATTCGTTTAAAACCATTGAAGACAGTTCAATCGGACTGCAGTTTTTATCCAGGTCTTTGATGAAATAGACTTCGTCAGATCCCATTTTTCGTTTAAACGAAGAGAATACATTTTCGGCATTTGTTGCGCTGTGTTCCCTTGCTTTTTCGCCTATTTGGATGCGTCCTTTTCGAAATGAAACTACAGACGGAATAGTATCTTTGAAGCCAACAGGATTTTTATAAATACTGATTTTTCCATTTTCATATTTTGCAATTCCTGAATTCGTTGTTCCTAAATCTATTCCAATATTGATATTCTTCATGCTGATGATATTATTCTACTATAACTACAGCTTTTTGAACCAGCTGCAGGGTATCGTTTTCTGTTTTGTAAATGGTGGGTCTGATAACTTTGGTTATCTTCTGTGAATTTGAATTCAGAATATTGGCTTCAATAGAGCTGTCTCTTTCATCGTAATTTGTTCCCAAAGGATTTATAATTTTATATCCTTTTTCTTCCAATTCATGATAAATTCTTTTTAGATTGCGCTCAAAACCATTGAAGTTTTGTTCTAACGCTTTTTTTTCAATTTCAAACAGTTGGTTTATAATGACATTCATTTTTAAAATAGGATTTTTACAGATGAGCAATTTACAATTTATTTAATACGATATTAAGTATCAATATTATTTTTTTCAATACCATAATTAGTTTATAACACAATGAATATCATTCAATTATTTTCTTTATTGGATTTAAAAGACGATCAGATTTTAGAATTTGGTTCTGAAGATTATATTAGAATTGAGAAAAAGATAAATTTCGAAAAAAAGATAAATCCGGAAATAGATTCTAATAC
>SEBM01000386.1 GCA_004296145.1 Flavobacterium sp. | reverse complement strand
GGTTAACCATAAGCTATTAATTAATCATTAAGTATTAATTAACCATAAGCTATTAATTAATTGTTAGATATTAATTAACCATTAATTAACCATAAGCTATTAATTAATTGTTAGATATTAATTAACCATTCAGCTATTAATTAATTGTTACAGGGTCGCAGCTTGGCTGCGCCCTGTACTATAAATTATATTTAAAGTAATATTAAAAATGAGCGTTAATTCTTTTCCGGCTCTAACAACCCCAAGGGCCGCTGTTGGAGGAGACATTCCAAAATCTGCAAAAGTAATCTGGTTAGAACCTTTCAAAACAAATGTTCCGTTATAGGCTGTTATATTGACCTGGGTTTTATATTCTTTGCTGGTTCCGGCAATAGTGTAAATTCCGGTAAGGTTCCAGGTATTTTCGTTTACTTTATTGGCAGATTTTAAAACGTATTTAATGTTTTTGTATGTTCTGGTGTCCAAGGTTTCATAAGCCACATCGTCCATACTTGTTTTGCTGCTTTTCAAACTTTCAGCAGGTAGGGTAATCGTTATGTTATTTATGTCGGCTATTTTAGAATCTGTGATAGTCAAATTTGCAGAACCAATTCCTTCTGTAGATTTCATAACCCAATCGTGCACGTTAGAAGTTCCGGCAACTTCAAATATTGCTTTTACAACACTGTAGTTTCTTTGTGCGTTTACCTGTAAAGACATTGCTGTAAAAAGCACTGTCAATAAAATAGATTTAATTGTTTTCATTTTGTGGTATTTATTGGTTGTTCATTATAATAAAGGTGTTGAGTAATTCTTCTTAACTAAAACTTCCTTTATTTCTTAGATCAAATTTATTGCGAACACAGAGCAGAAAGAATGATAAAAATCATAGTTGAAGGTTTATTAAATAACTATAATTATTAAGGGATTTTCCGAAAGGAAATTTATCACGTTCAAAAAATAAAAAAGCAACTGTTGCAACAGAAAACCTCTCTAAGTCATCTGGAAATTTTAAAGAAAAAAAATCAGTAACTTTGCACCATGCAAATGGAAAAAAAAGACATACGAGCCTTATCAAAAGAGCAACTTCGTGATTTTTTTATAGAAAATGGAGATAAAGCTTTCCGCGGAAACCAAGTTTACGAATGGTTGTGGAGCAAAGGCGCACACAGTTTTGATGATATGACCAATGTAGCGAAACCTACAAGGGCAATGTTAGAAAATAGCTTTGTGATCAATCATATTAAGGTTGATACAATGCAGAAAAGTTCTGACGGAACTGTAAAAAATGCAGTCAGACTTCATGATGGTTTGGTTGTAGAATCAGTTTTGATTCCAACCGACACCAGAACAACAGCTTGCGTTTCTAGTCAGGTAGGATGCAGTTTAGATTGCAACTTTTGTGCAACAGCAAGATTAAAAAGAATGCGAAACCTGGAACCGGGCGAAATTTACGACCAGGTTCTGGCAATTGATAAAGAAAGTCGTTTGTATTACAATCATCCGCTTTCGAATATTGTTTTTATGGGAATGGGAGAGCCTTTAATGAATTATAATAATGTCATTAAAGCGATTGATATGATTACATCTCCGGAAGGTTTAGGCATGTCGCCAAAGCGTATTATGGTCTCAACATCGGGAATTCCGAAAATGATCAAAAAAATGGCTGATGATGATGTGAAATTTAAACTGGCTGTTTCCCTGCATTCTGCAATAGATGAAATTCGCGCCAAAATCATGCCTTTTAGTAAAAACTTTCCATTGGCAGATTTGCGTGAAGCCTTAGAATATTGGTACAGAAAAACAAAAAGCAAAATCTCATTTGAATATGTTGTTTGGAAAGGAATTAACGACGATAAAGCTTCTGTAGATGCGTTGGTTAAATTCTGTAAATATGTGCCCTGCAAAGTCAATTTAATAGAATACAACCCAATTGATGACGGAGAATTTCAACAAGCGTCAGAAGAATCTATTATGGCTTATATTAAAGCTTTAGAAAATATTGGTATTGTTGTTAAAGTACGTCGCAGCCGCGGAAAAGATATCGATGCAGCCTGTGGGCAATTAGCCAATAAAGAAGGTTAATTTTTAATTATATTGAAAATAGAAAAGCATTAAAGACAAGAAAATAAACTTGGTTTTAATGCTTTTTTTTGGTGGGCAAAAAAGGTTTCTATTTTTTTAAATCAATTTCTTCGGTTGTACCGTCTTTGGTAACGGTTACAAGGGTGTTACAATCTCCATTCCCAAAATCAACAATAGCGTTGGTATCATTTTTTGTAATAGACAAAATCCCTTTTACAGCAAAAGGTTTTTTGCATGACGCATTAAATTGCAATGGAGTTGTGATTTCTGCTGAAAAAGTATCGCCATTAGGAAAAGTAGTTGATCCGCTTCCGGTTACAACAGAAACATTATCTTCCCAATCATGCCAGGTATCATAACCTTCAATTACTTCTTTTACCAATGAGCCTTTTCTGCTATAGACACTTCCATCATCAAAAGTAATAGTCATATCAATTGCTGCAGTTGTAACAGGATGTACTTCTGCCAGTAAATCAGTTGCTTTTTTTGTTCTTATTATACTTTTGCTTCCCTGAAGTTTTTTTCCGTTGTGGTAAAAACCTTCAAATGTGTAATTAATCGATTGGGTCGAAGCGGTAAAATCATTAGAAAAGGAAATAACCATTTTTCCTTTTACAGAATTTCCGTTTGGCAGCGTACAGCCTTCAACTCCAAAATCAACCGTTCTGGTAAAGGTACTGTTGGTTAGGACTGTGGTAATTGTTGCGCAGCTTGGCAGAAAGTTTTTTACAGTTCCGTTTGGTTTGTTGGCGCTGTTTTGTTGGGCGTCAAACTGATCTTCGGCAATAGCAGTTACGTCTTCTATAGAAGCATCAATTTTTGAGTTGGTGATAATCTCATCATTTGATATTGCTGCATTAGATCCGCCGGTTCCATTTTCATCAGAATTACAACTGACGAAAAATAATAGAGTGATACAAGTACCAATCCATAAAAATTTTGTTTTCATAATACATAATTTAAGGTTTACTTTAATAGTGAATTTAAATTAGATATCAGATAATATGTTTTTTGGTGTGTTTTTTAAGATTAGCAAACAAAATGTTGATATACTAACCTTAAATACACAACGTTTTTTTATTTAAAATAGTATATTTGAAATCGAAATGAATATTACTTCTCAAATAAAACAGCCCATCTTTAACGAGATGGAACTTTTCGAAAAAAAGTTCCATGAATCGATGACTTCAAAGGTCGCTTTGTTGAACCGTATTACCTATTATATCGTAAACCGAAAAGGAAAACAAATGCGTCCGATGTTTGTTTTTTTGACTGCAAAAATGGTTTCCGGAGGAACTGTAAACGAAAGAACGTACCGAGGAGCATCTGTAATTGAGCTGATTCATACGGCAACTTTGGTTCATGATGATGTCGTTGACGATAGTAATCGCCGCCGCGGATTTTTCTCTATTAATGCGCTCTGGAAAAACAAAATCGCGGTTTTGGTTGGAGATTATTTACTTTCAAAAGGATTATTGCTTTCTATCGATAATGGCGATTTTGATTTGCTTCGAATTATTTCTGTTGCCGTTCGTGAAATGAGTGAAGGAGAATTACTTCAGATAGAAAAAGCAAGAAGACTTGATATTACCGAAGATATATATTACGAAATCATCAGAAAAAAAACGGCGACACTTATTGCAGCTTGTTGTGCGCTTGGCGCGAAAGCCGTAATTGAAGATGATATTCAGGTTGAAAATATGAGAAAGTTCGGTGAGTTGATCGGAATGGCTTTTCAAATCAAAGACGATTTATTTGATTACAGCGAAGAAGCAATCGGAAAACCAACCGGAATTGATATTAAAGAGCAAAAAATGACTTTGCCTTTAATTCATGTTTTGAATACTTGTACACTGCAAGAAAAAAAGTGGCTGATAAATTCCATAAAAAACCACAACAAAGACAAAAAACGCGTTAAAGAAGTTATTGCTTTTGTAAAAGATAATAATGGTCTGGCTTACGCCGAAAATAAAATGGTAGAATTTCAACAGGAAGCGCTTTCATTACTTCAAAACTTCGAAGATTCTGAATATAAAGATGCGCTTACTTTGATGGTGAATTATGTGATTGAGAGGAAGAAATAGTTTTTAATTAGAAAATTAGAAAATTAGAAAATTAGAAAATTAGAAAATTCCTTGAATTAAAAACTTAAATTAATTTTTCAATTCCAATTTCATCATAATATCAGTTTGTACATCAT
>SEBM01000385.1 GCA_004296145.1 Flavobacterium sp. | reverse complement strand
CTATATAAGTAAGAATCATTTGGAAGGATTTTAACTTAAATTATTATAGTATGAAAAAGACATTCACTTTAGAAATAGCAAACCCTTGTTCTGAAAATTTTGATAAAATGACTCCAAATGCAAATGGATCATTTTGTAATTCTTGTGCAAAAAATGTAATTGATTTAAGCAGAAAAACAAATTCAGAAGTGGCTAAGTTTATTTCAAAAAATAAAGACAAAAATATTTGTGCTAGGTTAAAAGCTACTCAGCTTGAAGAAGAATTTCAATATAATGAAGTTTCTAAATTTGGTAATTTAAAATATGCAGCAGTTGCTGCCTCAATTTTAATCGCGTCAAATGTTGCGGGACAAGAAAAGACACCAGTTAAAACTGAAATAAACCAACCAATTCAACGTCATATTATTGGTAAAGTTGCATGCAATCAGAGTATTTTAGTAACAATAAAAGGCAGGTTGCTAGAAGTTAAAACAAATAAACCACTCAGTAAAAAGGATTATCCCAATCTAACTCTTTCCATTAATGGTTCTCAAAATGAGGTAAAAGTAAATTCTAAAACTGGAGATTTTTCAATTCCGGTTGAGATTTTAAAAAACAGCAAAACTTTTGAAGTCACGATTAAAAGTAAATATAATATCTTTTCAAAAACAATACCGTTTGATGTAAATAACATTAAGGAAAATATATTAACTCAAAATATAATTATTGATGAATCAGATTTGTCTAAAGTAGAAGTTATGATGCTAGGCGGATTAGGAATTAATTATGTAGAGGGTAAGAAATCTTCTAAAAGCTAGAATGAATGAAATATCTAAACGCAAAAAAGGCTGCCTAAATTTTAGACAGCCTCTTTTATGTTTTTTTACTTAAAAAGTATTAATCAAACTCTGAAGTAAAATATAATTTCACACTTGGATATTTTGTTTGCGTCATGTGAATTGTAAAATCAGAATCGGCTAAAAATACCAATTGACCGTATTTATCATGTGCTAAGAATTTTTGTTTAATACGTTTAAATTCTTTGAATTCTTCATTCTTAGCATCATCTGGTTTTACCCAGCAAGCTTTATGTACAGGGAAGTTTTCGTAAGTACATTTTGCACCGTATTCGTGCTCTAAACGATACTGAATTACCTCATACTGAAGCGCTCCAACAGTTCCGATTACTTTCCGATTATTCATTTCTAATGTAAATAACTGGGCAACACCTTCATCCATTAACTGATCTACTCCTTTTTCTAATTGCTTAGCTTTCATAGGATCAGCATTGTTGATATATCTAAAGTGTTCCGGAGAGAAACTCGGAATTCCTTTAAAACTCATTACTTCACCTTCAGTCAAAGTATCACCAATTTTAAAGTTACCAGTATCATGCAAACCAACAATATCTCCGGGATATGAAATGTCTACGATTTCTTTTTTCTCAGCAAAAAAGGCATTCGGACTTGAGAATTTTAAATTTTTCTTCTGACGAACGTGATAGTAAGGTTTATTTCTTTCAAAAGTTCCAGAAACAATTTTTATAAAAGCTAAACGATCACGGTGTTTCGGATCCATATTAGCGTGAATTTTAAATACAAATCCTGACATTTTTTCTTCTGCTGGATCAACCAAACGTGTTTCAGAATCTTTTGGTCTTGGCGATGGAGCAATTGTAACGAAACAATCTAAAAGCTCGCGAACTCCAAAATTATTCAAAGCTGAACCAAAGAATACAGGCTGAATTTTTCCATCTAAATAATCCTGACGCTCAAATTTTGGATAAACTTCATCAATTAATTCTAATTCTTCACGAAGTTTTTCTGCAGCTTTCTGACCAACAATTTTATCTAGTTCCGGATTGTTTTGTACATCAGAAAAAGCAATTGTTTCTTCTATATTTTTACGGCTGTCTCCGCTGAAAAGATTAATGTTTTCTTCCCAAAGATTGTAAATTCCCTGAAAATCGTAACCCATACCAATTGGGAAACTTAATGGAGTAACTTTTAAACCAAGTTTTTGCTCCACTTCATCCATCAAATCAAAAGCATCTTTACCTTCACGGTCCAATTTGTTGATGAAAACAATCATCGGAATGTTTCTCATTCTACAAACAGCAACCAGTTTTTCAGTTTGTTCCTCGACCCCTTTTGCAACGTCAATTACAACAATAACACTGTCTACAGCTGTCAAAGTTCTAAAAGTATCTTCGGCAAAATCCTTGTGACCAGGTGTATCAAGAATGTTGATTTTTTTGTCTTTATAATTAAAAGCAAGAACAGATGTAGAAACCGAAATACCTCTTTGGCGTTCGATTTCCATGAAATCTGATGTTGCTCCTTTTTTAATTTTATTGTTTTTTACCGCACCAGCTTCCTGAATTGCACCTCCAAATAACAGTAATTTCTCAGTTAATGTTGTTTTACCGGCATCGGGATGCGATATAATTCCAAACGTTCTTCTGCGTTGTATTTCTTTTAAAAAGCTCATATTTTGTATAAATAGGTTTGCAAAAGTACTATTAATTACGGCTTAATAAAAATATTCAGTTCCTAAATTAGAACGTAAAAATTTGTTCAACGAATTATGAGTAATTTTTTTTTGCCACGAATTACACGAATTTCCACTAATTAATTAGTGCAATTTGTGTAATTCGTGTCAAAATAATTTAAACAATCTATTAGGTGTAAAAAAAAGGCTGCTCAAAAGAACAGCCTTAGAATAGTCATTTTAAAATTACTGATTAATTGACCAAACTGAATATCCTTTTGGAGGACATTGTATTTTTACCCATTTATCTGCCTGAGTAGTCGGATACCAGGTTGAATTTCCTGTAAAATCTTTTATCTGCGTATTAGCCCAATTGGTCTGAATCCATCTTTCCTGCCAGGTTGTAGAATTATTAATATAGACTACCAAACCAGGATTTCCGTTATAACCATTTCTTCTGGCTACATATTCATCATTATCAGAATATAAAATTGATGTGGTACCAGTTGCTTTGTTGTTATGAATCCAGATCAAATTATTTAATTTGTTTTTATCAAGCCATTCTTCATAATCTCTGTAGAAAATGGTTGGATATCCTTCGTGAGTTAATATATAGGAGTACGCCAATAATTTATTTGAAATTTCATCTGTATCATGATTGGTTACAAAAGTCACTGCTTTGTATGGATTTCGTTTCCACATCATATCATCATTTAATAATGCTAAATTGTTTCCGTCAAAAGCATCATTCATTTTATAATAACATGCAAAATCAAATACCGAACTATTTGCATTATTTGCCCACCATTCTAGCGTATTTACATTGGCATCCCAATATTCTCCAACAGAAAATCCACCCACATTTGCATTCCAGTCGTGTACCACCCAAGGAGCAAAACCTTTAACGTAGTCAAATCTCCAACCATCAAATTTCATGGTGTTTTTATAATATTTTCCAACTCCGTCTGCACGCAGCCAAAGCCAATCCTGAACATTTTGTGCAGCATGGCATAAATCAGGAAAACCGCCAAAAGAGCCTTCATCATTATTACCAAAACTGTTTTTATAAAAGTCATTATAAGTACGTTTGAATTTTCCCGAAGCAATTCCGGTAAAATTTGTCCAGGTATTTGTTCCTGTAAAAGGATTCGCTTCAGACTGACCGCCACTGTTATGATTGATGACAATATCTGCATAAACTTTAATGTTTTCTGTATGAGCGGCAGTAATTAAATTTACTAATTCCGTTTTAGAACCAAACCTGGTTTCTACAGTTCCGTTTTGATTATAATCTCCAAAATCAAAATAATCAGTTGGATCATAACCCATAGAGAAAGCTCCATTTTGTGCTTTTGAAGCAGGAGGAAGCCAGATCGATCCAATTCCAGCATTGCCCCATGCGGTCACTTTACTGCTAACGGTATTCCACCACGTTCCGCCGGCAGGAACATCCCAATAAAAGGCCTGCATCATAACGCCCCCGCCGGGATTGTCTACATATTTTCCGGTAGAAGATGATTTTGTTTCTCCGGTACTAAATGGTTTACCGTCATGGTGTGTAACATTAATAATTTTAAACTGTTGACTTTCAGATTTGATATCAACATCATTTGCTTCATTTTGTGTACAGGAATAAAATGCTGTAACAGCCAAAATAGAAAGAATTTTCGAAATTGGTTTTTTCATAAAAGATTTGGTTAAGGTTAGATAAGTAAAGTTGTAATGATTGTTAATAGATTAAAATAGATAAATCCTTAAATTTTAACCCTAAAAAATAATAATTACTCAACTAAAGTA
>SEBM01000384.1 GCA_004296145.1 Flavobacterium sp. | reverse complement strand
TCTGTATACAAATTATTTATAAAGTGCATTAATCTTTTCCCAAAGCGTTTTGTCAAAATCAGAAAGAGCCAGATTAACATCGTCTGCTGCATCTCCCATTCTGATGACTACCATGTTCTTGCTTGGTACCACATATATTTTCTGGTCATTTTTACCAAGCGCCATAAACATATCGTTTGGTGCAGTCGGAATTATACTTCCCTGAAACGTAAGTTGTGATTGTGGCAAATGATAAGAAGTTTTACCGTTAAGCCACCATAAATAACCGTATCCCAGATTAATATTTTGAGAAGTGTTTGTGGCTTCTGTAAAGTAGTTTTCATTTAAGATTATATTGTTTTCCCATTTTCCTTTGTTTAACATCAAAAGTCCAAAACGTGCCATGCTTCTGGTTGTACTGGTGTAAACACTATTTACACCGAGTTGTACCCAAGTACCATTCATACCGATTTTATCTCTTAATTTAGTATTGAAATAAGTTTCCCAGCTTTGCCCGCTAGCTTTGGCAACAACGTTTTGTAATTTTACATATACATTATGATATGCCCAACGATTTCCTGCATCTGCTTTGTAGATTAAGCTTGCAGGATCTACTTCATCTGTACTGTCATCAAGTCCGGAAGTCATGGTTAGCAAATTTTTGCAGGTAATTTTGTTTTCCTGAGCAAGGGTTTCGCTTGTCCAACCCGGACTAATATAATCAGAAACTTTGTTATTGATGTTTATTATGCCTTCCTGCTGCGCGATTCCTGTCATAGTAGAGGTTAATGTTTTTCCTGCGCTTGCCCAATACCAATCTGTTGTTGCTGAATGTTTGTCAAAATAATTTTCTAAAACGATTCTGCCATTTACCAAAATGATAAATGATTTAGAGTTTTTAAGTTCTAAATAATCTAAAAGTGGCTGAACTGCATTTTGATTCCATTTAAGATCAGAAATAGATTGTGTTTCCCAGATTGTTCCTGTTACAGGAGGAAAATACATAGTTTGTGTTGGTGCTTTCGTATCATCATCAGATGATTCTTTGCTGCAACTGATGAAGCTTAAGAGTATCAGTAGTTTGAAAATAGTTTTGGTCATGTTTTTGGTTTTTGGTTTAGGCTTTGACCAAAAATATTCAAAATAGTTTAATCGGTTTTATGATTTTTTATTTCTTTTAAATCTTTATAAAGTTAACTTTGTAGTTCGCAAAAACTTCTTTTGAAAAACTGGAGCCCTAGCCCTGATGGGAGCGGCATCTCCCGATCAAGAAAAACAAGGCTTTTATCCGTAATTTTCTTGATCGGGAATACAGCGGACAGCAGGAAACAGCTTCTAAAAATATAATTATATGAAAAACACTTTTATGGTCCTGGTTTTGTCTCTTTTGTTTGTGGGATGCAAACAGGAAATTAAACCAGCAGATATTGCAAAACTAAATGGATATTGGGAAATTAATAAAGTAGTTTTTGATAAGGGTGAGGAGAAAGTGTATGGAATGAATGAGAACTTTGATTTTTTTAAACTAAAAGGGAATAAGGGAACGAGAACAAAAGTGATGGCACAGCTTGATGGCACTTTTTTGACAACGAATACTTATGAGAATGTTTCGGTGCGTTTTGCTGATGAAAAAGTATACTTAGATTATAAGACGGATTATGCAAAATGGACTGAAGAATTGATTACCTTGTCTGATGAAGAATTGGTGGTGAAAAACGCTGAGAATAAGGAATACCATTATAAAAAGGCAGGACCAGTAAATATTTTGAACGATGGCAAAGAGACTAAATAACGAGAGTACGATTGGTGCTGTTTTACAACAAATAATTCAGACAAATAAATTGCAACCCGGAATGGATCAGATTGATGTACGCGATGCGTGGAAACAATTGATGGGTAACGGGGTAAATACATATACAAAGAATGTTGTATTAAAAGGTAGTACACTTTATGTAGAGCTTGGGTCATCTGTTTTGAGAGATGAATTGAGCCACGGAAAGTCTAAAATTATTAAAATGATTAATGAAGAATTGAGGAGGGATGTGGTGAAAGAGGTTGTTCTTAGGTAGTTTTTTAGTTTTCAGTCTCGGTCTCAGTTTTCAGTCTGTATGTTATAAAAAGCAATAAAAAAATCCCGTTTATTTGAATAAACGGGATTTTTTTTATTTACTGTCGCTGAAAACTGCGACTGCAAACTAAATACTAGAACTGCTCTCTTCCAGCAAAGTGGAATGCACCTTCGATAGCAGCGTTTTCGTCGCTGTCTGAACCGTGAACTGCATTTTCACCGATAGAAGTTGCGTATGCTTTACGAATAGTTCCTTCTGCAGCTTCAGCTGGGTTTGTAGCTCCAATTAAAGTTCTGAAATCTTCTACTGCGTTTTCTTTTTCTAAGATAGCAGCAACAATTGGTCCGCGTGACATGAATTCAACTAATTCTCCGTAGAAAGGTCTTTCTGCGTGTACTGCGTAAAATGCTTTAGCATCTGCTACAGTTAATTGAGTTAATTTTAATGAGACGATTTTGAAACCTCCGTTAGTTATCATTGCTAAGATGTTCCCGATGTGTCCGTTTGCTACAGCATCCGGCTTAATCATTGTAAAAGTTCTATTTGTTGCCATTTTCTTGCGTTTTTTAATTTTGTGCAAAAGTAGACTTTTTTTATTAATTGATTTTAATAAATTCTTAATTAAAACCACTTTAGAAATAATAATGTATAGTTTTTTTGTTTTTATAAACCATATAAGTAATATAAGTTCATTTAATACACAACTGAAAAACTATTCAGTAAAACTAAAATGAACTTATATTACTTATATGGTGAAATTTTAAACCTTAAAGATGAGCTTGTTTTTGTAGAATATCCATAAGATAAATGTCCAGATTCCTACATAGACTAAAGCCCCTGCAAAAGATGCCATCATTGGATTGCTAAAGAAAGGAGCTATTCCGTATTCATATAAATAACTTAGAAGATTAATCTCTTTACCGGTTTTATGCGGGTTTTCAAACTGAATCATTACCAAAGCCTGCGGAATAATCTGTGAAGCAAAAAATACGATCATGGGATTGACTCCCCATATTAAAAATAATTTAAATCCTTTTTTATATTCTGCAATATCAATTATATAATATAAAACAGAAAGAGTTGTGGTCGCTAAACCTGTCGTGTACAAAACATAACTGCTTGTCCAGATTGATTTGTTTATTGGGAAAACAATATTCCAAAGTAAACCGCTTATAATTAAAGCGATTCCGGCGAAAATCATTCTTTTTGCAATGTTTATTTTTGCAACTTTAAGTTGTAATAACTGACCAATTAGTAAGCCGATAATTCCGTTTACGATTGACGGAATTGTACTTAAAATCCCTTCCGGATCCCAGGTCATTGTCCCGTGATACATATGATTTTTTAGTAAAACACTATCCAACCATGAAGCTAAATTGGTTCCTTTATCCAGATTTGCTTCTCCGATTCCCGGAACTGGAATCAAAGTCATAACTGCCCAATAGCCTAGTAGTAAAATAGCTCCGGTTATAATTTGTGTTTTTTGAGATGTTTTTAAATATAAAAGAGAAACCACAAAATACACAACCGCAATTCGTTGCAACACGCCCGGAAGACGTACATCCTGATAAGCTTCTATACCGCTGTAAGCTAAAAAGAGGTATATAAATAATATTGAAAAAGCGAAGATATTTTTTAATTTAGAACTAAAATTACCCATCAATGCATAGCCAACGGCGATTGTAATAAGTAATCTTCCAATTAGAAGCGGAATTCCTTCCAAACCAAAAAGCTGAATTTTTCCGAAATAATTGAAGAAAATTCCCAAACATAACATTCGTAGGGAACGGATAAGAATTTTGTTGAAAGTAGTGTCGTCATATTTTTTATCCGGCATGGCAAGCGGCACAGCAACTCCCATTATAAAGACAAAAAAAGGAAATACTAAATCGGTTAGTGTACAGCCATTCCATTCGGCATGTAAAAGTGGAGGGAAAACATGTCCCCAATCTCCGGGATTGTTGACAATTGTCATTAATAAAATAGTGAGTCCGCGAAAGACATCTAGCGAAATTAAGCGTTCTTTTACCATTTGTTTGGGTAAATTGGTTAGTTAATAAATTTTAAAAGTCGCTATTTGGTTTAAAAACAATAATTTCAGGATCGGGTGGTTATTTCATCCTGAAATTATTGTGGTAAGATTCAGTTGTGGGAGATTTGAAGGTTAAATTAGATTCAGGATTAGCATCTTTATAAACATTAGAGACACCAGTCATCAACAAC